>NZ_JAWQJF010000166.1:0-30958 GCF_033447055.1 Sedimentibacter sp. | reverse complement strand
CTAATATTTTTATTAAAAATGATGGTAATTCTATCCCAGCATGTTGTAAATTTTCTACATTGGATATAATTTCTCTTATAAGTATCCATGCCATTACAAGAGCAGTAACCATTATCTTGCTAATAATATTAATACCTATTACATCGGCTAATATAAGCAGTGCCTTATCTAACATTAAAGCTAGAACAATCAGCATGCACTGCCCTATTTTTTTATAGATACCATCTAAAACCTTTTTACTTTCAACCTTTTCATCCGTCCTTACCCTTGCTGCATAGATCCTGGTGATAAGATCTGCAAACATGGCTCCAAGTGTAATAATAAGTAAAGGTGTAAAAGCTCCGAATATATTTGCTATAAAAGCATATACCACAGCTATTACACCTACTAAACCGGCTTTTATTTCATTAACTTTTTCTCCCATTATTATCTCCCTTCAATTTTATCTAATATGCGTGTTAGTATTGTTGCGAACTGCTCTCGTGTTACATTCTCCGTTGGCCTGAAGGTTCCGTCTTCAAAACCTACCAGCAAACCTTCATCCACGCATCGATCAATAGCAGCCTTGCTCCACCTTGTGTCTTCGACATCCTTAAATTGCATTTCCTCAGCTCCTCTCAGCTTTTCTAATACTTCTAACTTATCTGTTAATGGCAATACTGGTATGCCCCATCCAAAACTGTAATCATCCCCTATATCACCTAAATCAATAGAGCAGGACTTTAAAATTTCTATGCATTCAACCTGATTGAAGTCACCAAACTTATTAAGCAACAAAGTAATTTCACCTAATAAATATGGAGCTGCAAAACTAGTACCATTGTAAAGGTGTGCAAAAGCTGAGAAATCTACTTCTTCGCCTTCACCGCTGTAACTTTCATGATTTATCTCACCATTTTCGTAATTAACAGCTGCAACAACAATTGCACTATTTTTATATGGACATGATACTCCTTCATAGGTATTACCAGCTGCAGCTGTAAATATAATGTCATGTTTTTCAACAATGTATTTCTTTATAAACTGACTTGTTGATTCAGTACCTCCAGTCTTACTTGAGTTCATAATTTTGATATTATGCTCAAGGACAAATGTTTCAAAATCATAAAATATGCCATCAACAATTAAACCACAAGAAGTCATTTCTGAACCATTATTGGTATTTGAAATAATACCTGAATAAACATTCGCTTCCGGAGCAACTTCTGAAAATACTTTACATACTTTTGCACCGTGATTGTCCTTTCCTGGATATGCCTCGAGGTTTAAAAAGTTTATTCCTTTACCCTTAAATCCCTGTTCATGGTACTTGTTTATGTTAGAGTACCCGAAGTGGTTTTCACGTTGTTGTTTCCATAATTCAGCTAGTGTCATATAATCCCTCCTAAGCTATTTGTGGTGTTGCTAAAATTGTTGATTTTTCTTCTGCTGTAATATAACCTTTTGAATAGGCATTGGTTACATATGATTCATCTTTTCCCATAATCCACATATTTAAAATAAACAGGTATAATCTGCTCATAATTTCATCCCTTCTATAAACCTAATAAATAATTAATCATGTCTTCAGCTAAGATTAATCGTTCTTCAATGGTTGGGCCGATAACTATTTCTACTATTGGCGCTTTTGTCCATATGCCATTAATATAATAGTCGCCTATGCCGAAACCTTCTGGTAATACAATTGCGTCTTCAATTAAACTTTGAGTCATGTAATTAACTTTAAAATCGTTTAATTCTGTATCATCTTTGAATACAACAATATTAACGCATATATTATTTTTTATAAATGCTATTGTCACGCCTGGACCTCCTTAAATACAATATCCTACGAAAATAACGCCTTGGTATCCATTGCCAGCTGCCAATCCTGATGTATAGTTTACACCACCACCGCCTGCGCCGTACAATGTACCGTTTGCGCCTGCTGTTGAAGATGCACCACCTCCTGTACCGCCTGCACCGCCGCCTCCAGCACCACCTGCACCGCCATTTGAGGCATTTGTGCGCATTCCGCTACCGCCACCCGCGCCGCAATATGTAACGTTATTAAATGGACATTTTCCGCCTGTTTGTAATAATTCGATGCCGCTGCCCGCGCCGCCTGTATATGGACTACAAGTTCCGCCGTTTGAAAGCGTTAATCCGCTTCCTCCGGCTGCACCGTTTGAATTATAAGCACCCGCGCCGCCTCCTGCACCGCCTTTACCTCCATAACCTGCATTTGTTTCTGTTGTAACTTGACCACCTTTTGCTGTTACGCCGTTAAAAACTGTATCACCACCAGCTGTCGCTTTACCTCCGCTTGTTGTGTCAACTGTACTTCGGCCAGCACTTCCCGCACCTATAGAATAAGGCAAAACTTGACCGGCTGTAACTGCTTGCGTAAAAAAGGTAGGCTGACCGCTTGCACCTCCTGCACCTCCAATATTTGACGATGAACCACCTTTATTTCCTCCTGCACCGCCTCCACACATCCATACCCATATTCGATTGACACCTGATGGTACTGTCCATGATGTACCGTTCGTAAGAGTTTCGTATGTAAATGCTCGGTCGAATATTCCGGCAACGCCAAAAATATTTGCACCGCTTTTTATATTACCTGCAACCAAATCAACGTCACCAGCTATTGTTTGTATTCCGCTCAAATATTGGCCTGCTGCAATAGTTTGATTTGCTGTTCCAGGAGTTATAGTTGCAGCACCCTTGCTTGGTATAGTACCTGTAACCAAGGCTCCATCAACATATGCCTTTTTACCGCTTAGTATTTGAGTTGCCGTTGCATCTCCTGCAGATGTATCGACTACGTTTGAATTTCCTGCGACACCGAATATATTTGCTCCAGCTTTTATGTTTGCTGATATTAAGTCTGGATCTCCAAGAACTACTCCACCGCCAGTATCATATATACCTTTTGGAATTTCTTGATTAACTGAGCCTGGTGTTATGCTTACCCCTGTTTTCTTTGCTGATAATATTTTATTCGCAATTTGTACATGTGTGTCAGCTATAAGTGCAGCTATACCCACACTGCTCAAAGCATCTACAATTAAACCTTTCTTTGTTTCTATGTCTGTGTTTAAAAAATCTATATTTCCCTCAATCCTGTTAAAATCATCCGATACCGGATTTGTAGGATTAGTGTCCCAATCTGTCTTGGGTGTCTGCCATGGCATATAATCACCTACCCTAATAATTCTTGTAAGTATTTAATATTTTTTTCTATCCTGTCAAAATCGTCTTTGGTAGGTACATTACTATTTGTCCAATCGGTCTTAGGTGTTTCTAACATAACTTATACCTTCCTTCCACTTAATTTTGCATTCAATGCGCCATTAAATTCCAGTTCCTGCTTAATTACAAAGTAATCATTCTGCTCTAGTTTGTCTGTAACTGTTATTCTGTCTCCCAGCAGCATTGCAGGATTGCCTCTCCAATCCACCTCTACGTCTCTTCGTGGGTTCTTGTAATATGCAAGAAGCCTGTCTGCAATGGTTTCTGCAACTGTAACCGTCTGCACTAAGGGATTGCCTGGATAAGTATATTTTAAAGTACCCATATCAATGATTGAGTCTGCATCCTGGCGCACTACCTTATTCTTGTTCAATATCTTCAGGGGCTGAGCATTTATTGTAAGTTCAAATGTCCCTGCAGCAGCACTATAGACTTTAACCGTTGCTCCCCAGGCATAATATGTTGCGCTTGTAATGGATCCTGTCCCGGATATGCTGGCTGCAGCATTGATGCACGGAGTATCATTGTAATATGCCGTGACTGTCTTTGTTTCCCCCGCCGCTATACTGACAACTTCGTTTGACCTATAGACCTCCTGCAGAACATCCGGACGCAAAGGCTGTGTTTCCACCTCGATATAGTTTGCAACCTCACTCCATTTAACCGGGTTGTCCTTGCTGAAGTAATCGTCCCCTGTCAGGGTATCTACCGGTACTGTTTGAGACTGTAAATATGACGGGCCTTCAATTCGGATCACTCCGTTTCTGTCACAATAAACCTGCCCCAGGCAGGCTTCAGCTATCTTTCTTAGAGCTTCACGATGCGACTGGTTCTCAAAATAACTATAAGGCACCAGATATTGCTGCAGCTCTGTATCAACAAAATATTCTTCCGTCGTTAGCCCGGCATCATCCAATACCGCAATGGCCAGAGTATATAATGTCTGATTTATTTGCACCTGAGAAGTGCTGTATGTGGATTTTCTAAGCATTTCAAGCCTGTCTCTGCCGGTTGTTTGGGCATATACATCCTGCTCAGGAACATTCCAATCACCGGACCAGAATACACCTAAAGGAACATATTCTTTGCCAGCTGTCGTATCCACTCCTAACCATGCCTTGATTCGCCTGTTTTGTTTCAATGTTTGGTAAAGTGGGCTTTGAGTATTGCCGGCATCAAATTTTCTGTTATTATTAACAAGTCTTATATCTATTTCGTTACTACTAATATTTCCAACCGGCAACGAACCTTGGCTTACTTCTCTTTCCTCTAGTAAGTTAATTATCAGGACATCATCTTCATAAACTTCCTGAATGGATGTAAAGAACTCGATTATTTTGCATTGCCTTCCCTCATGGCTCCATTTTGTTATTTCGAGAACCATCTTTACTACTTGAGTTATTGCACTCTCAAATGTTTTATTCCATGAAACAAGCGAATTTGCCGCCACTGTCGCTGTATGCAGCAAGATATCAGCTGCACCATAAAGCTTGATAGTGAAATCAACCGGATACTCGCCCCTGGCAGCATCACCGACAACTTTCAACTTCGTAATCGGTCTTGAAAGGAAAGTCACCGTTAACTTAGGATATGGAGCTATAAAAGCTCCTCCTACTCCAGCTAATTGGCTTCCCCACCAACCCATTTGAGCAACTCCATCAGTAGGGGCTAAAACATAACTGCCATCAAGTACCCAGGAACCATCTAAACTTGCTATCTTCCCGACTGGCTCCTGGACATTGTCTGCTGTTTGTGCGGGAAACGAAATATTCGCTTCATCGATTGCTGTAACATCAATTGATTGGTCTAGGAAAGGATCTGTGTAGTCGATTTGAACCTTACCGTATATTCGAACTTTATCAGCATTTACTATATCATGAAATTCATTGCTTACTAAGTACATAACTACACCTCTTCTAAGGTTATTGTTACACCATGGCTTATTGTAGACTTATCCTGATATATTCCACGAGGCATAGACATAATAAATACCGTTGCAGTTCTTTCAATATCATTATCAAGGTATGTAAAAGGAACAGAATTGCCGGCAAGAAAAACATTTAAGAATGTCTGGTAATCGCTATATCTTAATCCTTTATAAGTCAAAGAATAGTTGTTTTTAATAGCTATAACATTCTTGACTAATCGACCGCTTGCAGTTCTAGTTGTTTTACATTGTTCTACCGGATTAATTTTAAAGTTTTCTGCTAAAGGTGCTTGTACTGTTATGTTATTTATCTTCATATTGGATTCACCCCTAACCTTTCATTTTCATCCATTATTATCTGTCTTATTTTTTGTCCTAATTTCTTTAAGCTATAATCATCGCCAATGTAATTACCTATATGTAAATGCAATTCAACTGGTCTTTGATTAATCAGATTACCTAACTGCTGCTCATTAAATACTTGAGTTCCTCTCGGCAAGCTAACTAATTCTTTATCATCATCTCCTACCCATGCAAGTCCACCTGGATGATAATTTGTACCATTAGCATACTTAGGTATACCGCTAATAAGGTTTTCTCTATGCATTTCCTGTGCAACTCCAAGGTCTACGCCCTGTCTTTTGGATATTGCATCAATGTCATCTTTGAAAGTGCCATAGTAATTATCTTTTTCTTTTTTACCTTGACTTCGGTTACTCATTTTCTCTGATTCACTTAAATTATCATAAGATGATATTCTTGCTTGTATTTGTGCCATACCATTTAATGCTTGTGTGGTATCATCAATTGAGCCTGTTAATTTAGCTTGTTCGATTTGTAAATCAAGCAATTGATTTTTATAATTCAAGGCTTGATCTGAACTTTCACCATATTGAGCCACAATATCAGCTAATGCGGTTTCAGTTATCCTTATTTGTTCCGTAAGCAATCCGAGTTGTTCTTGTTGAGCTGCTAACTGCATTTCTAGTTCCTGAGAACTTCCTTGTAACTCTTCGTTCTGCAGTTTCCATAATTCAAACTCTTTTTGAATAATATTTGATGTATTTGTTACAAAATCACTGACTTTTTTTAATGCGTTACTTATAGCTTCAGCAACTGAGTTCATAGAACTTGTAGGTTTACTTGCATTATCATCAATTCCCTTTGCAAGCCCTTCATCAATATAACGCCCATAAAGCGCCATTAATTTAGAAGGTGATTCAATACCAAAGAATTCTGTTATTGTTTTTCCTATACCTTCTACAAAGCCGTAAACTTTATCTTTAATCCAACCAGCTAAAGAACTGATACCATTCCAAAGACCAAGAACTAAATTGCCACCCCAACCAGTACCATCAGCAACTAAATCATCAAACCAGCCTTCTATTGCGTCCCAAACTATATCAAATGCGCCTGAAAGAATTTTCCATGCGCCTGAAACAATGTTATAAATTCCTGTCCAAAGTCCATTCCATATCTCTATTAGGCCCTCTTTCATGGTTTCCCAGTCAGCTGTAAAAATTCCAATAAAGACCTTAATTATTCCAGATATAACATCAAGTACAGATCGTATAGTGTTCTTAATCTTGTCAAAATTATCTCTTACTAACTCATACCATCCAACAATTAAGGGAAATATACGGTCTTCTAAAAAAGAGGCAAAAGCATTAAATAGTTCTATTACTAAATCAATTTTATCTTTATTTTCTTCGTACAACTCTTTGAGCATTTCAACAAAATCAGCTATAAAAGGACGTAGTGTATTTTCCCATATACCTAAGACCGTATCACCTAATCTTTGAGCTGTATCAATTACTGGTTGAAGGTATTCTACAGCTGCGTCATACCCTTGCTGGAACCTTGACCAATCTAATGTTTGTACTTTTTCTGTAAGCCACATTACGCCATCTGTAACTTTACCAACAACAACTAAAAAACCATCTAAAACAGGAGCACCGACAACACTATAAAATCTTTCAAATGTTGCTTTAAGATTACCCATAGTATTTTCATAAGCTCCAGATTCCCTTGTTGCCTGTCCCATGGCGCCGTTCATTTCATAAGTCTTTTCTACAGTGTCAAGAAGTAACCATTGCCTTTCAGACTCAGTTAAATCAGCCCAGGACTTGCCATACATTTCATTAGACTTAACATCCATCTGCTTTGCGTTTGTGAATACTCCTATTGCATCTCCTGCTTCGAAGTTACCCTTCATGAACGATGCAATAGACCCACTAGCATTTTCTAATGAAGTATCGTAAAAGGCAGCTGAATCAGCTGCTAATCTTGTAGCTTTGTCGACTGCATCCAAAGCTTGTTGCCCATCCATGCCGGCACCCTTAACTTGACCACCAAACTTATTCCAGGATACGGTTAACCTATCTGCATGTATTCCTAAATCGTCAACCTGCTTAGCTATTCCTTCAACAGCTTGAGCATTATCAGATTTAAACACCTGGTCAAATTGTGCTTCCATGGCCTGTATATTGGCGCTGGATTCAATTAATTTCTTACAAAAGTCTACTATAGCTTTAACACTGAACGCTGTTATAACAGCTTTGCCTATATTTGCAAAAGTCTTAGTCATTTTACCTTCAGAATCTTTTGCGGTATTAGTCACGCCTTTTATATCTTTTTCAGCATCAGTGGCATTTGTCACTATCTTTCCAAAGAAACTAAATATTTCTATACTAATCACCCCTCTCCTCTATATATTGGGATGCAAATTCCATAACTTCATCTTCATCAACTTCAACTACGGTTGATTTTTCTAAAACTGATCGTCTGTATTCCGGATAACTCTGAATAGAATCAGCTAATACAGAAACTGTATATCTATGCATATAATAATTTAACATTTCTTCTTCTTGCTTGTTTTCAAACATAATCAACAAGAATCTCATAAAATCAAAAAAACTGTTAAATGTGCTTAACAGTTCATTAACATTTCCATAACGTTTGAAGAGTTCATCTCTAAGTCTGTGTTCACCTATTTGAAGGATGACATTATAACATTCAAAGAAGCCTTGAACTCTTCCTGAGCCAAAAAATCCGTCACCAAACCTACATATTCACTCATACTAAGCTTTTCTATATCAGCCTTAGCAACATTGCATAACTTAGCTAAAAGCGTGTTGATCTCGTTCTGTGCCCTGCCTATATTTAAAAATACAAGCTCTGTTATCTGCGCCAAAACTTCAGCACCAACCATGGCATTATCAGCTTCAGCATTATCAGCTTCAGCATTATCAGCTTCAGCATTATCAGCTTTAGCTTTTCCTTCCTTGTCTTTTTTTACATATTCAGCACGTTTCTTAAATACTTCTTGTATTAAATCCTTTATGCCTATTTTCGCCATTATATTTAACAACGGAAATAAATCCATTGATGATAATTTTCTCATTTCCATTTATGTTTCCTCCTGATTTGTATTAAAAAAGAGAGCTTATTTAAAAGCTCTCTAAGCCACTGTTACTTCACAAACTGCATTAAATAAACCGTCTACAGTTGTCACTGTAATATTTGCTGTTCCTGCACCTACACCTGTTACATAACCATTATCTACTGTAGCAACAGCCGGATTACTTGTTGCCCAGGTCACATTCTTGTTTGTTGCTGTAGCTGGAGCTACTATTGCAGTTAATTTACTAATTCCTGCAACTGCTAAATTAAGAGTTGATTTGTCTAAAGTTACTCCAGTAACCCCTAATGCTTTAGGTGGGAAGAACAATTTATAAGCTCCACCAACATTCTCAACATCGTCTGCAGGTACTCTAGCATTTAATACTATTGGAACTCCTGCTTCACCTTTATCTTTAGTTTCCATATTCAAGCCACCTGTAGAAATGGTGTTGTACAATATAGCAATCATAGGCTGGTCACTGCCACTTAATTTACCTACTACTGCAATATTTGATATATAATCTGTTAGCTCTATTTTATTTTTAGGTTCTACTACCTGGTACCCAGTCGGAGCTTCTGTGGAAAGTGCAGCTCTCTTTGTACCATTAATTGAAAGAGTTAATAAATCAGCTGTAAGCTCTTTTACTGTAGCTTCCATTCTTGCGGTTGTACCATCTAAAACATCTTGTCCTACTGCTGGAGCGAACACTCCGTCTACTTCAATTTGTCTAATTGTATTCTCGACAATTAATTTAACACCACCAACCGTAGCACCTAAGCATCTTTCAGCTTGAAATTTGCCTAATGCTTCATCATATGTTACATTCAACCAAACGCTAGCAGAGTGTAACAAATAATAATCAGGTGTACTTGCTGTATATCCTGTACCTTTAATATCTGGCATTTTAAATCCTCCTATCTATTTTTAATTTTAATTGTATTAATCGCCTACTTACAACAGTACTTCCTGTTGGAATAGGCTTACTGCTTATAAATTCACTTTGAATCGTGTAGTCTTTATTTGTGAAATACCCTCTTTCAAAATGGTCTGAAATATTTTGTGTTAATAATTCTAATGGCAATTGATTAGAGCCTTTGTTATCAAATACTTCAATGTCAAGATAACTGCCAAATTGCCCCGGCTCTCCGGGTATTATATGAAAGTTAAATGTTAGATACGGATACACTAACTCATCAATCGTTTTAGGATTAAATCCATGAAATGCTTCAATACAAAATTTAATCAATTCACTGAATATTATTGTTAACCACATCTGCATCACCCTTTCTTAATACTTACCTTAAAGTTATCTCCAACATGTTTTCTAAGGTTTTCTTCAATGATCTGTTTTATATTTTCAACATTATCACGATATGCAGGTCTTAAATAAGGCTGTGGTTTATTTCCCATAGTGAATATCTTTTCTCCTGTCTCTTTATCAGTATAAGCCCATCCACCTTGACGACCTTCGTCATTCTCAGCAAAAACACCAGTACCAAATTCAACATAAATAGCATATTCAGTATTAACCCCTATTGTTATGCTCATTTCACTTAAATCTATCTTGTAATCAAGGGAGTTTTGTAATTCTGTAGTATCTGTAGGTATAAGTGGAAATACAGCTGAATACATTAATTCACCTATAGCTCTTAATGCTGCTTCTTGTGCATCTCTTATGGCTTTTATGCAATTATCACTATTATCCTTAAACATTAGCTGCACCTTCAAATCTTAAATATATTTCTAAATGATGATGCATACTTACTGGGTCATCAACCAAGGTAATCAAGTACTTATTTGTACTATCACTTATTTTCATACCCTTTTTAATGTCTGTTCTATAATCAGTAATCAATACATGAGTTGAATCCTGTATATCTGCATTATGTGTGAGTTGTTGACCTTCACCTGATAACAAATCTATCCATCCTTTTAATACAGTATTTATTTTGACATCCTCTTCAGTGAATCCACCTATACCATTAGGTACTTTAGTTATTTTTAATAAATCTAATAGTGGAGCATCTTCAAACATACTACCACCTCAATTTCTTATACTTATTTAAGAACTTCATAAGAGCAGCTGGATAACCTTCCACACTTTCAGTTGCATTGACATCATAATAAGTCACTGAATGTCTTGATATTGCTTCTTGCTTAATTCCTATTTTGCTACCCATTTTAAGATCATATTGAATGAGTTTAATAACTCCGTCCACTATGTCATATGGATAGGCAACTTTAGTAATTAAAGTCTGCAAACTCTGTTCAGCTTCCAATGTCTTGTCAACTGTAATGCTATTAGAATCCACAGCTACAACGGAATAAAGTCCATCATTCAACAAGCTATCAACAATTTCAATAGTGTTATTTTTTCTGAAACCTTCTAAGCCAAAAGGAACACCCATTATTTTTGTATCTTCAAATAAAAAATTACCCTTAACCCTTATCCTGGTATCAAGAAATTTATTATTTGTAAGGTTTCTTATCATTATCTCTAATGACTGCAATTTGTTTGTCAGATAATCATCCTTAGAAGCATCAGTTATTCCTAAAAGCTGTTTTGCTTTTTCAAGTGTAACAATCACATTATCACCGCCCATTTTAAAAAGGGCAGCTTATTTGCTACCCTTGATTACTTCTAATATTTCTTCTCTTAACTTAGATTCACCTAAATCAATTTCCTTAGATTCAGCATAAGCTTTTAGCTCTTCAACAGTCATTTCATCAACTGTTTTATCTGGTTTCTCTTTTTTCCCTTTTTTTTCTTCCTCTACAACCTTATAGCCTTTTTCTTCAAACCAGTTTTTTAACCTTTTGTCCTGAGTTTCACCTATGCCTTTATTAAAAACTACACCGGCAATAACACCGGTGTATTCTTTGTTAGGCGCATATATTTTAGCCATACATAGCCTCCATTATTTAACTTTGATGTTTCTCAAAACACCTGCAGATCTTGTGCTCTTTAAAGCAACTGCTGCGACCATTTCAACTTCACCCGATTTAACAGCTCCTGGAGTTTTGAAATCAGGTAAGAAAGTACTAATGACTTTATTTCCTGTAACAGTTGCACCGTGGAAACCATCAAGGCCTAATCTTACAGCATAAAGGTCAGTTAAACCTGTTATTGTGTCTATTCCATTAGGTTTTCTTGTATCAACTATAGCAGTAACCGGTACAGCCACGCCACCAACATTTACGAAAGAACCTACATCTAATAATGGAATACCATCATAGCCATCAACTTTTTTACCAAATGAATCTTCATTAGATGTTAAGTAGCCAGCTCTTCTTGCAACTGCTTTGATTTTAGTCATCAATTTGCTATTTCCTAACAAGAATGAAGGCTTTCCATCTAATTCAGCTAAAAAATTGTCTAATTCATCTAACATTTTCTTATAGTTAGTGTCAACAGCTGCTGAATCGGATAAATCTATATATGCATCTGCTCCAATTTCAGTTGAGCTACCTACTAAGGCTTTATCTAAACCATCAAATGCTTTAGCGTTAACCGCTGAATCACCGTTAATAACAGTATAATGGAATAAGTTAGAAGCCGCTTTGACTTTTTCATTCAATTGGAATTGAACTTCATCAATTGCACCAGATGTTTCAGCAACAACTCTGTCTACTTGGAATGAGCAACCAAATATCTTTAAGTTAACAGATTTTTCTTCTCTATCTGAAACTTGAGGAGTGTATTCCTCATTAAGTGCTCTAAATCCTGCTTGTGCTGGAGTTTTTAATCTTGTATAACCATAAGTAAGGGTTGAACCTCCTGTTCCTGGAGAAACAGAATCATCAAATGTCATTCTATCAAGAAGTAAAGAACTTCTTCTGAACTCATCTATAACCATCTCTACGACTTTATCCGCCATACCTACTTTTGCTTGTTCTAATGTAATCATAATATCATCCTTTCATTAATTAGTTTTATAATAGTTTTGTAAAGCACCTCTTAAATCTGTTACTTCGTCACCAGCTGGAGGATTCCCACCAGGTAACTTATTTACGATAATGTTTTTATCATCCTTCTTTTTATTAGGATCTTCAGCTGCGAAGAATGTTGGATTATTTTCTTTTGACAATTTAATCAAACTATCCAAGTCCTTAATTGTTCCATCCTTTTGAAGTTCATATTTATCAATACCGCCATTCTTGAAGATGATATAATCAGGGTCTGTTGCTCCTGCTTTCTCCAGAGCTGACTTTACTATTGTTTCTTTTTCTTTCTTTGTAGCCTCTGTTTGCAAATTTGCAATAGTGTCTTCATGTTCTTTGATTTTCTTCTGCAGTTCCTCATTGCTTGAATTGTTTTTCTTCAAGTCCTCTATAGTTGTATTAGCTGTCTTTAATTGACCACTAACATCATTGAACTTATCCTTTGGTACTGCATTTTTAGGAAATTCTGTATTAATTTCAGCTATTGCAGCTTCCATGTCAACTTTTCCGTCTTCTTTCTTATGTTTTTCTAATATTTTCTTAATCCAATCCATAATATCCTCCATACTTTTTTATACTGGTCAGTCCCAGTTCTGAGTTTTCGCTTTCTTTATGGTCTTAGCCTTTAGAAAGACCGGTTGAACCTTATGCCATGTTCAGGGCAATAAAAAAAGACATTTAACCCAATGCCTTTACAGGGAGATAGCAAGATCACCTCCTAAGATATTTCTTACTGTGCCTACATAGTAATTTATTTATTGTCCTCAGGATGTATTTCATTAGCCACCTCCTTAAATCTTTCATATTCTTTTGGATGTTTCTTTTTAAGCCATTTCTCATAGGTGCCATTATTGTCAACTGTCTTATCAATCTTATCTCTTCTACTTTTAGCACTAATGCCATTTACTACAGAAGTACATCCACACCTGCAGTTAATATCTTCAGCTGCTACACCAAACATTCTTGGTTGCATGGCTTTATTTCCTCTTGAAGATGTAAACTCTTCTTGTGTTTCAACAACTTGACCGTCCATGCTTGCATGTGAATGCCTGGTCTTCCTATCAAGAGTAGATATCCATTCCTTTTTAAGGTCAACACCTAATTCCTTTGCCTTATCAACTGATTCTTGTCTGGCCATGCTTCTTACTCTTCCAGATTCAGTTCTCACTATGACTTTTGATTTTTTATAGCTGTTATCCATAGTATCACTTAGATTTCTGGATATCTCTTTATAACTATAACCTTGAATTAAGCCCTCTGTTATAGTTGCCTTAATCTGCCTTTGCATTGATGGAAGAGTTTCGCCATATAAACGCTTAGAGAGTGGTATACCGTTGACAGGATATTCAATTACCTGTTTTATGTACTCTTCACTCATCAGCCCAAATGAAAGATTAGAATCCATGTTTAAATTATTAAGCTGAGATTCTATTGTGTAGAACTCTCCAAAATAACCAAGCTCCAGCTCTCTTAAATCTGCTTTATATGTATTATCTTTAAGTGCATCAATTACTTTCTTGCTTGCAGCATCAACTTGTTTATACAATGATTCAAGTTTATTCAGCTGCAGCATATCGACATATCTAAGTTCTTGATGTTCAGCCATGAATGCACCTATTCGAAGTCTTAAATCTTCTAGAGCCCATTTATATGTTTTGGCGAGTTCTTTGTTTATTTGATCCTCACTTTTATTAGACAGTCTCTCTATTTCCTTCCAGAATTTATTCAACTATACCACCGCCTTCATCAGGCAACACATCATCTATGTTATAAGGTCCCTCAACTTCTAGCAGTTTCTTTTCTTCCTCATAATCAAGCTCTAATACCTCACATATAAGTTTCAATTTACTATCTTGACTAATAGTGTTAGCAGCTGTCAATATGGCTGCTATTCTTTGGTTAACCGCCTCAGCCTCTGTCTTTTTATTAGCAACAACGCTGTCTTCATTAACCATTGTTTCTCTAACGATATTAATTTTGATATCCTTGTAGCTATATTTAGTGCCAAATCTAACATTGATATCATCAACTATGATTTTAAGAAGCTGTCTAACTAATTTTCGAAGTCTCATTTCAGCTTTATTACACTTAAGATCCAATAGAGCATATCTTGACTTGATAACAATGTTAGTGATATTGCCATCTCCAACTTGCGAACTGTCAAAGCCCATACCAAATTTATAAATAGCTTCTTTGTCTAAATTTAACTTTACCGTTCTTGCTTCAGTAGGAATATCAATAGTTTTAACATCAAGTCCACCTTCAGCATCAACACTTATAGTTTTCTTAGTTTTTAGATTAGTTGTCAGTTGGGTTAAGTCGTCTCCTGGATAACCTTTAACAACGTAAATTGCTTCTTGAAAGTCCTGAAGATTATTACTTAAACTGCAAGCCATTAAATCGTAGTCGTCAATTATAGCTTTTATTGGTTCAAGATCAGTTTGCTCATACTTGTTATTCTGTAGCTTGAAGAACGGAATATATCCTAAACCACCACCATCATAAAAGGCTTTATCATCTTCCAGAACTATATGAGGTTTTGGATTAGGTTTTACAGTATCGTCAAATTTAAATGTAGTTTTATCAATTGTTTCAGTGTAGTAGGTTGTGTCTTTATCTGTCCACACCTCAGCTTTTGTAATCTTTACTTCTCTGTCTTCCTTATTTGTTACTGTAGTTTCATAATAACGTAATATTCCAAGTGTCTTAGAAGTATCAACATCATCATTAATGGTTATAACTCCTAAACTATCTGCCACTTGAAATGATGTTATATCATCAGCATTTTTATAAGTATACACATACTCAAATCCTTTATTGCTGGCACCCTCAACTGCATTTTGAAGGGTCTCTTGAAAGTCCTCATTAATGTACTCTTCTAGTCTCTCCTGCAGCTGTTCATCCTCTGTTTTGACTTCTAAAGGATTTGATAATAAGTACTGCACTTTCTGATCCACAAGTTCAGTATGATATTGATGTTGTATTTTAATATTTGATTTAAATTTATCTTCTTTCAATAATCCATTAGAATCAAAATAAAACAATCTATAATCAAGTATTTCATGTTGCCCTTTATAATAATTAATGCCTTCCCAGGCTTTCTTCTTCTTTTCTGAATACCTGTCTGCTTTAATAGCATTCTGAATTGCTTTAGCGGCTACTTCTCTATTTTCTGATAATACGTCTTTTAGCATTTCCTCACCTCGCTTTATACAAGCCATTTATTGTAGTTCAATATTGTATAACAAAAGTACCTTACAGCATCCATTGCATGGTCATGTTGCTTAATTGGCTTATCCTCACCACGCTCTGAAGCTTTTGAATCCCATATATATGAATTAAACTCTAATATCGTGTTTATACATTCCACAGAAAAAGCAATCTTCTCTTTATTGAGTAATGATGCTACATATCTAATACCATCTACTACATCATTTTTAGCTTTTTTTATGTGGTATCCTCGTTTTCTAAGCTCTGCAATAAAAGATGCTGCACTTGGATCTATTACTATTGACTTTGGTTTAATGTCCCCAAGGAATATTTTTAAATCATCAGCATACTCACCATCGGTTTTTTGCTCTGATTCATCACGTCCTGAATAATAATATTCTTTTATACAGATCCATTTTCCTTTTGCATCTTTACACCATAAAAGAAAAACAGTAGCGTTTTGAGTACCATAGTCACAGCTGACATAATAAGTAGTTGTTATTAAATCCTTTAATTCATTTAACACATGCTTTGCAGCATTGAACATGTCATAAATAACACCCTCTGCCACAACCCATAAACCCCTAATATAACGGTCATAGAATACGCCACTATACATTGACCTATATCTTGCTTTAATCTTATCTGATAGGCTTAAATTATCTTCCATAGTGAAGTGTAAATATAGGAGGTTCTTAACATCTAACTTATCTATCCAATTAACTTTAAACCAATGAAATGGTCCATCTGGGTTACAGTTAAACCAAAACTTAGAACCATCTACTGAACATCTTCCCGTTGCCTGGTTAACAAATGATTCAGGCATTAGAGCAACTTCATCAAAAAAACAGCCTGCAAGAGTGATACCTTGTATCAAGTCTTGTGACCGTTCGTCTTTACCACCAAATATATAAAAATAGTTAGTAACATCACCTTTGCTAACTATTACTAAATTATCTGCTCTATGATCTACAACTCCATATCCTCTTGACCGGAGCATAAGCTTCATCCAAAATAAAACATTACGTCTAAATGAACCTATCGTTTTTCCACACATACCAAAGTTTTGTTGTGTGAATATCTCCATTGCCCACATAACAAACGATAATGACATTGATAAAGTCTTACCACTTCTTATAGCACCATCTGCAATAATACCGTCTTTATCATGAACTGGTGAATTTGGAAGCCACCAGGTTAATACTTTAAGTTGTTTGTTAGAAAACGGTTTGAATTTAAATATGGCTTTTATTATTCTTCCTGCCATATGTCATCAACCTTTCCGGAAAGAGCTTCAATAAATCCATCATCTTCTGTTGGATGACTATCATCTAAATTAGCTTTAGATTTTAAGATTGCTATTTCTGCTCTTTGTTTTTCTGTAGCCATGTTCATATGGTCTGTAAGCCACTGCAAAGCTTTCATTCTGTCTTGTAGCTTAATTGATGCACCATCTTTGCCTTGCTTGACTTCGCTAATAATAGTTCCATCAACCTCAGATGATTCTTTGAATTTAACAGTATTCACAATTTTAGTTAATGAAACCTTTGCTCCTGTTTCTTCATCCTTTAATTCTATAGGTCCGAATGGACCCATAACAGGAACTTCTTCTCTTCCAAATTCTAAAAAATCTGTTATATCAGAAAAAGCAATATCCATATACTTTTGAAATATATCCTCAGGCTTCAGAAATGCTTGATTTAACTTTTCTTGTTTGAGATTCTGAATTTGTTCTTTAATCTTATCTTTACTTAGCAGTCTAGAACCGTTTACCATTGCTGAATAATCGTCACATCCATAAGCTTTCTTATATGCTTTCGTTGCATTAAAGCATTTAGCATAGTATAAACAAAATAGCCTTTGCTTATCATTTAGTTCACTATTCTCTAATAACTGCATGACCTCTTTAGCAATAGCTTTTTCCTTAGTGCATTTCTTTTCCGAACGCTCGTTATTTTTATCCGAACGTTCACCATCCCATTTATATATACTTTTCCATCTTCGCACTGTCCCAGGAGGTATATTTAGTTGACTAGCTACCTCAACTAACTTCATACCAGTTTTATATAACTCATATGCTTTATCTGTATTCTCGTTATGTCCTCTTCCCACACCACCACCTCGTTCATTATATTGTTATATTTGCTTTACCACTCCATGCTCTTTTTTATACTTTCTGTGCTTCATGCACCCCTTAATGTCATCAAACTGCTCATGTTCGAACTCTTCTATCTCACATGTCTTATATCTGTCGCAAGCAGGATTACCTACCTTACATAGACATATGAGATGGTCTTTGTTCCATCTTGTATAGCACTTGTATTTAATCCTACTCACCTTCTTTCGGCACTAAAAAAGCACCCTTAAAGAGTGCTTTTATATTATTAAATTTCAATACCTAATATTTTAAATCCATTTGTTAAATATTTATATAAAACTGGACTCTTGTCCAACATTTGGTTTATTTCAATTTCTTTAGTTTTCCATCTTATAACTTCATCAAAATATTTTCTATTTTTATCATAAATAACTTGTGGTGTATCATCTTTGTCGTAATCTTCATCTCTTCCCAGATACATTATGCTTTGTAATATTTTTATTGTCTCAAAATCGAGAAAATTAAAATATTCATATAATGCATCATGCTCTTTTGTAGTTTTAAAATTATCAAGGTCACCAAAGAACTCTTTAACACTTGTTCTTTTTCCGCTACTTTCTACTATCATGAGTTCATGTGATAAATTTAAAACTGTTTTGAATACATTTGTTAAATCCTCAAACATAATAATACTCCTTTGTTTTTTTACTAAATTATACCATTGAAGTCATTTTTGTTCAATGGCAATAGTAAAAAAAGGCACTCTTATATCTAGAATACCTTTTTCAGGAGGTTTTTACAAATGATAACTCAAGTAGTCAATCTTGGACACTATCATAATAACATATTTTAGCCCCTCAAAACTACCATCTTTTTACCTTTACACCCTCCATCCTAAATAACTACCAACTAATTTAACAATTTCCCTTCGCCACCTGTAAAATGTGTTATTGCCTATATGTAATTCGTTCATTATGCCAGTATCAGTAAACTTGCGTTCAAAATATTTCATTTGCAACATTCTTAATTTTGTTTCGTCTTGCTGCAATATAACCAATGTCTTTTCAATGGCTTTAATTCTGCGTTCACACTCTAGGATTGCCTTACTGCTTATCATTTTAATGGCCTTATTTGCTGTGGTATCTCCTGTTGTCCCTGATTGAACGCATACCTCTTGAAATGCACTTCCCTCTAGTATTTCTTCTTCCATAAGTTCAAGCTCTTTTTTAGTGTCGTTGTAGCCGTACAGTTCAGCTTCTATCAATTTAAAATTTGAATGTTCTATTTTATTCATTTTCTACCTCCATTTTAGTAGTTTTCTTTATTTACCAACACTTTGCCGTCTTTATTTTCAAAATATATAGTTGCTTCTCTTATATCTTCTCTAATCAAAATTTTAACTACTTCGCAATCTTGATGAGCATTGCTTATATCACTTAATATTCCTTTAATTACTGATATTTTCATTTTCCACCTCCACCACATTAGGCAATACCATAATTGCTGATTTATTTCCTTTGCCTGGTATGTAGATACCGTTTACTTGATAATATTCTCCACTACTTAAAACTACTTGTTCTGTGCCTTTATCTTTTATAGCCTTTACTAATTCAATCAACATTGTCTCAGGTAGCAAACAAGCTTTTAACCCTTTATCAGTTGTTAATATCATGCTTATATTCATCTTTTACCTCCACTGCTTTTTCCTCATAAGTTGTAAATTTCTTTTCGCATTTAGTGCATTTCCTTTTACGCTTCGTTTTCGTTCCGTCCTCAACCTCTCTGCTGTCAATTACAATCGTAAAATAATTATCGCAAAATGGACATTTCATCATTTCACCTCTTCGAGTTTGTTTAATATTGTCTTTGTGTTACTAATAATGACGTTCGCATTATGCTTTAACCAATCTAAATCTTGTAAGGATAATCCATTTGATGTAGGCAAACTCCTTAAATCTACACAACTTGTCCCGTATAACTCTTTCCAATCTCTATGAATTTCATCATAAAACTTTTTATAATATGAATTATCAAAACTTTTTATTTGATATTCTAAATTTGATATTTTATCAGCAACTTCCCAACCTATATTCTTTAAATCCTTTTTCGCTTTATAATCTGCCAGCATTTCCGCTCTTGTCCTATAGCCGAAATATCTTTCTGCTTTCCAAAACATGATATGTAATAAAACATCAGGATTAACCGATATATTTCTGTATGGAGCTTTTTTAATTGTTCTAAGTTTACCTGTATCAGGACTATATATCATATGTCCCGCTCCTTGTGGCAACTCTCCATCTTTTACAATATCTTTCAAGGTTACAAAATAAAATATGTTACAGTTTTGCATATATACAGGATGTTTTTGGTCGCTTAGAAAGTCTTGTCTTGATACTTTAATCTCGTATCCTATAACCGTTTTTGGTGACCATGTTTTCTTGATTGCGACTGCGTCCATTATTTTACTTCCTGCTGAACCTAACTTAACTTGTGCAGCAAAGATATCTCCTAAATTATCATGCTTTGCTTGTAATGCTTCTGTTATAATTCTTTCACCGTTATACATCTATGCCTCCCAAATCTCAACTATTACGTCTTTCCCATCGTGAAATTTCTGCCTGATTTCATTGACGTATTTTCTTTTATCGTCCTTTATCAGATAGCCTTTTAATCCGTCCACAATCATTTTAGTAAGATATCCGTGATTATCTATGTCAAGGTTACTGTTATAGTTCATTTGTATTACTACAGGCTTTTTAAAAATTACTGGAGGTACATTCTGCTGCATCATGCTGTAATATACTAAATCATGTATTTCTTCCGCATCAGCATTTCGTTTTGACCAGTGTTTTCCGCTATATATTTTATTCATTCCATAATTACCGTTTACTTTTAAATCTACAGTAAATTTAATCAATTAATCATCTCCTCCTTTTAAAACAGGTAAATTAAATGTCGTATATTGATAATCAGACCATAACCCCGTTTTTGATAAGTACATATCTTTCATTTCAATACTGATATCTGTTTCATCCAATACAGTATCGTTTATGTCATGTGTAAGTTCGTATAATTTTTCCTCGAATTTTTTTTCAGCATCTTTTTCATTATTAAGGATTTCTAAAAAAGGATATTGATACCACTTTTTAGAATAAACCATGTTATTGTCGAGTAATTTAACTGTAGCTTCAAGCCTTCCCCTACTATCACTTACTAGTCTTATAAAGTTTTTCTCATTAATAATTCTAATGTCTTTTACACGTATAACCTTATATAAATTCTTGAGTTTTTCAGCTTCTTTGTATGCTTTTTCTTTTTCAGAAAACACATCATACTCAATATTCGAAGTCCAGAATGTAAAGAAGCCGCCCTGTGGTCTTTTAGCTGAATATCCATATCCTTTATTGCACTCCCAAAAATGATCTATAACTCCCATTTCAATTACATTAAGGATTATTTTATATACAATATCCCCTTTCTTTAATTCTGGTTTTTTCTGTTCATGGTCAAGTATTTTAAAATAATCATCTAAGGTCATTTGCTCCAATTAATCATCTCCTAACCTGCAATGCTTTCATAGACTTCTTCTTTATAATTTGCTTCTACTATGGCTTTTGCTAATGGTGGACATACACTGTTCCCACACTTTGCAACTTGTTCTGTTGTAGGGTATGAATTTCCCTCGCTGTCTCTGTCAATTATATAATTATCAGGGAATCCTTGTGCCTTGAATAATTCATGCGGTTTTAGCATTCTCATTCCAATATCCGCAATTTGATATTCAATCCCTTTTACAGTTACAATTCCGAATCTATCTTTTGCAGTTATGGTTCTTAAAGGTTGATCTAATCGTTGCCCTAAATCATTTTCATTTCCGTAATATGTCATAAGAAATGTTCTGACCTCTCCAAAATGTCCTGGACCTGCAACTATCGTATTCATTGGTTTATTTAAGTCTCTGCCGTCACAATTATTATTCATTTGTATTAAATGGCTTGTAACAAGCCCTAATCTATCTTTTGTAGTTAAAGTTGATACAGGTTCATCAATTCGATTGCCGCACCCCTCATAATATCCGCCAAAATACTTTGTTAAGAATGGTACAACTAATCCATACCGGTTAGATGTATCAAGCGTCATTATTGGTTTGTCCAAATCCTGCCCTCTAAATCCTTCTCCATAACTATGATACTGAATTATGAAAGGCTCTGGATTATCAATAACAAACTTCTGAATTCCTTTTGCAATACGTTTTAATGTATTTTCTGCAAGCGGCTTTTTCCTATCAAATATGCTCGGACAAGGAATGCTCCAGTCAATACATTCTGCAGCTGTTCGCCATGGCTTCAATAATCCGCATCTGACCTCTATTCCTTCAGGATCTCCATGCGTTGGTTCTGGCCATACAATCTGCTTGCCGTCACACCTTGCTATCATAATAAATCTTTTTCTTGTTGTTGGGGCTCCATAATCGCAAGCTCTTAATTCCCTAAATGATACTTTATATCCTTGCTTTTCAAGTGCCTTGATGAATAGTTCAAATGTCTGTCCTTTTTTATTTGGATCAGGATATAAATTGCCTTTTTCATCTTTAATTAACGGTCCCCAAGTTCTAAACTCTTCTACATTTTCAAGAATTATTACTCTTGGATGAACCGCTTTGACCCATTTGACAGCTACCCATGCAAGCCCTCTTACATTTTTATCAACTGGCTTACCGCCTTTTGCTTTACTAAAATGCTTGCAGTCAGGAGAAAACCATGCTAATCCTACAGGCTGACCTTGTGTTGCTTCCAAAGGATCTACTTCCCATACATCTTCTATATAATGTTTTGTACCCGGATGATTAACTTGATGCATTTTAATTGCCATTTCATCATGATTTATTGCTATGTCAACGCTTCTACCAACTGCCATTTCTATTCCTGTACTTGCTCCACCGCCTCCAGCGAAGTTGTCCACTATTAACTCTCTCATTTGTCCTCCTTGGGAGCCATCATTGACAGCTCCCCTTTTTATATCAACTAAAATGGAATGTCCTCATCGCCCACTGAATGAAACACATCTTCGCCGTCAAACGCTTCATCAAAATAACTTTCTGCATCTTGCGGAACAGTTTCTTTCTTTTGTCCAATAAACTCAACTCTATCTGCTATTACATCAGTGGTATATCTTTTCTCGCCTGACTGTGTTGTGTAGTTTCCAGTGTTAATTCTACCATGTATTGCACATTGACTTCCTTTGACTAAGAAGTTTGCACAATTTTCAGCTGATTTACCGAATACAGTTATGTTTATAAAATCTGCAGTTTGTTTTCCTTGAGCTGCTGCTTCTTGCTTTTTCTCTTTGCTCATTTCTCTGTCTACTGCTAATGTCATTTTTGTTACTGCCATTCCTGTACTTGGTATAAATTTAAGTTCAGGATCTCTGGCTATTCTGCCTAGTAATACACAACTATTCATAATCCACCTCAATTTCTTCATCTTGATAATAAGCTATATTCTGTGATTTATTCCTGTTAAAAATATTATCTAATACAGCTTGTATCTTTTTCACATCTTCATCGGTAATATCACTTAAAATGTGTTCGTCCCAATCTTCATACATTTTGTTTTCATATTCATAGTCAATCGCACTTTCAAGCATATCTTTTGCATCAATATGTGCATGATATTCCGTTGTGGTATAAAATTTCTTGTTTGTATCTTTGAAGTACTGCAAATCATTTTTAACATCTTTGACATCATAAACACTTTCGCTTTTGTCCATAACCTTTACATCATCTTGCAATTCTGATAATTTAATCATTTTTTAATCCTCACTTTCTCTATGTAAACTTCTTTCAGCTGAAAATCCATCAGGATATCTTTCTTTGAGCTTGTCTATGTTCATTTGCATTATAGTTTCTAAATCGCACCCTATGCCGTCTGCAAGTAATGCTACATACCAGCAAATATCCCCTAACTCTTTTGCTAAGTGTTCCCTGTCAAGTTCATGTCCTTGATATTTGTATTTCTTTAAGTGATCTATAACTTCTCCAGCTTCACCGTTTAATCCCATAGCTCCATTTGTAATTTTTTCAATTGGATCTTCCATTGCTTTTGTGTTAGCTGTTCTAAGTGCCAACTTTTGATATTCATTAATTTTCATCTATTTTCTTGAACCTCCCTAGCCATTGCTCTGAATTTCTGCATTGTGTTTGTCCAATTTCTGTGTTTGTATAACCATTTAATACAACGCCAGTAATACTTTAATTTTTCCATTACTCCTCCTAAAATAAACTTATTTGATTTTCTTCTTCAATTGCTGATTGACAGTTCTTTACTGCTTGATTGTAATAACTTTCTTTTAATTCAATGCCTACAGCTCTGCGTTTCATTTTAAGTGCCTGATATGCTTCACTACCTATACCTAAAAACGGTGTAAAAACTATATCTCCTGGATTGGTCCACAGTTCAATGGCTCTTTCTATTACTTGAAGCTGCAAAGGACATATATGCCGTTCATCTTTTTCTTCCCTAGCTTCGCTTCTATTTAGCGTATAACCTTGGTCTATATCCATCCATACTGGGCTTGCATATCTACGCCATACTTGATGCGAATACACAGGATCAACTTTTGCCATTGAAATATCTCTGTGCTTACGACTATCTTTAAGAGTTGGCTCTTGCTTTGGTGCATCGGGCTCGTCTTCTCCTATAAATCTTGTAAGCCCATTTGGATGTTTTATCGGTTCCTCATTATCTCCTGGTTTTCTCATCGTTATTAAGTAATCAGGTAATCCGTTTCTACACATTGAAGAATCTTTACATAGCTGTTTATGCATTAATCCGAGTGCTTTTGTCCTTGTAGCTTCCACTAAAGGATCTTTCCATATAATTGTTCTTGAGTGATATATAAATCCACATTCCTGAAATAATCTTATTAAATCTCCAGGGAAGTCTTTTAATCCTATATATCCATCTCTTTCTTTCATGGCCGGAATATCCATACAATGTACTGACATTAACCTTCCTGGTTTTAATATTCTAAATAATTCATTAGCAATAAATTTGAACTGCTGGAAAAATTCATCATTGCTTCTGCAATTTCCTAAGTCTCTATTGCTGTTAGAATAAGTGTACAAACTTGCAAACGGCGGACTGTAAATACTGAAATGCACACTGCTACTTGGTATATCCTTCATTGCCTCACATGAATCGCCATTATACAAGCTCATTCTTTCTGTTATATATTGATTGTTTACTTTCATTAACTAACCTCCATCAACCACGCAGGCAATTGTATTTCATGCTGTGGTGTATATTCTATTGCATTCCTAGTTGTGTTCCTTATCTCATTTTTAAGTATTTCAGACGTTAGAGCTACCATGTTGCTTGACATTTGCTGTGCAAGTTCTTCTTTTCTTTTCACGTTTGCAAGTACGCTTTCTTCTTTTTCTGAAATTATCACATGTACATTGACTTCTTTTATTTGTCCAAACCTATAGCAACGTCTAATTGCTTGATAGAATCGCTCATAACTATCGGATAATCCGCAGAATATAATGTTATTGCAGTTCTGCCAGTTCATTCCAAATCCTGCTATCTTTGGTTTTGTAACTAAGTATTTAACATCACCTATTGCAAATCCAATTAAAGCATTTTCTTTATGTTCTGGTGTGTCTGCTCCCTTTACTTCTACTGCTCCTGGTATTGACTTTGATAATGCTGTACTTTCGTCATTGTAATCACACCATATCAAACAGTTCTCCATGCCATGAACTAATTCAACTGCTTTGTTTACTCTATCCCCTAGGCTTTCTTTTCGTGCTTCTCTTCTTTCTTCCAATGTTTGAGCTGGAAGAGTAATAAACATATCTTCATTCGTTGGACTTTCAACATAATGAGTTTGAATACTCAGCTGTGGTAGTTTGTATTTACTTCCGTCGTATCCCAAGTCTTCAGGATTCTTAACCACCATAGCCCAACTTGCTATCCACTTCCAAAACTCACTTTCTGCATGCCCTTTTAATCTCCATTTTGCCGTATCTCCGCTATCATGTACAAAGAATGTTGCCAACATTTCTGACCTAGTCATTACACCTAAAAACTCTGCATGATTTCCTAGTTCCTCATAATCATTTGGGGCAGGTGTTGCTGTACATGCAAGTTTGTATTCTACAAATTTAAATAAATCAAGCATTTGTTGTGTTGTCTTTCCTGCAAATGATTTAATAATCGAACTTTCATCAAGCACTATTCCATCAAATTCATTGGGATTAAAGTGTTCTAGCATTTCGTAATTTGTGATATTTATGCCTTTTTTAACATCTTGTTGACTTCGACAAATCGTTACTTCTATTCCAAACTTTAATCCTTCTCTAACCGTCTGTTTGCTTACTGCCAAGGGTGCTAATATTAAGACTTTTCCATTTGTATGCTTGCAAATTTCATCAGACCATGATAGTTGAATTATCGTTTTGCCTAATCCAGTATCCAAAAACATTGCTGCTTTACCTTTTTTAAGTGCCCATTTTGTAATATCTCTTTGGAAATCAAACAAGTATTCATTACTAGGTATACAATCAAATCCAACTGGATTATTAACTCTTTGTTTGCTTTGTAAAAATTCCTCGTATTGCATGTTACCTCCTAGTTAGTTTTATTGAACTTCTCTTTGAGCTCCTGTATCTTTAGATCCATGCCAGTCTCTATTTCTTCTATCATGTTTACATTTTCAAAGTTCAATAGATGCTGGTCTCCGTTGCCTGTCTTAATCAATACCGCGTTACCCTCTTGCACTATCTCTGCAACGTTCTTAAAGTTTCTTGATGTAGACAAGGTGTTAAACCATACTTTTATAGTTGCTCCTCCAAATACTGCTTTCAATTAATCACCATCCTTACAAAATTCAACGAATACATCTAAAGTATCTGATACTTTCCAATCATACTTCCCTTGTTCCCAATGCTCGCATTGCATATTGTAATTGACGTCTTTTATAGTTTCTAAATCCCAGTCGCTTTGTTCGCAATATTCACAATCTGGGTATGGTGCATATTGGTTGCAATCATACAATTCGCCATCTTTCCAGCCCATTAAATGCTTGCAAGTAAAGCAATTTTTTAATGCAGGATTCATTTTGCAACTATGCCTATGTGGTGTTCTAAAAAGTTTTTTACAATATTCACATTCATATACTGTTATTGCTTTCAATTTGTCCCTTCTTCCATTGCTTTTAAGCTTTTAACTCTTATTAAACTTCTCTTTTAATTCATTTCTACGTTGCTCTGCCATTGCTTCCAAATCGACATTATCACTTTGTGTGAAGTTGTGAAATTTGTTAGCAGGTTTCTTTTGTACCGGCTTAGTATCTATTTGATTAAGATAGCTTTCAAACTTCGGACCAAATAATGTTTCTGGCCTTAAATACTTAGCCATATCTGTGTTAAGCCATTCTAATGATTTTTTATCTATAACTGTTTTAAAATCCTCTAATGTAAAATTTTCATTAACTCTTGCATCAATACAGGTTTTTGTTTTATTAGAGGATGTTTTATATTTCGTATTACATTTGAGATTAAGATAATCAATCACAGAAACATATATCTTTATATCTTTCTCTATCTCTTTATCTATCTCTATCTCTGTGTTACCATTTGTTTCAGAGGTGTTACATTGTAACATTTTTTGACACTCTCTATGCTTTCTAACTCTTGCAGCTACTGATGTTTCACTTCCTATCAGCTCTATTGTTTTTGGCAGTAAAAATTGTTCGTCATTTATCTGCTCGACTACTGCATATTTTTCTAAATATAGCCATGTAACCCTTACATTTTCAATATCTTCATCTAATTCTAAGGCTAATTCTTCAACGATATTACTTTCTATGCCCTCAAACACTAAAATACCATCTGTTTTCAAACTTAAAAGTTGTAATTTAAGATAAATTATTGTGTATGTATCACCACCTGCTATTTTTCTAAGTTTCTTGATTTCCTTTTGCTTAAAAAAGTCATCTTGAAGCTTTAGCCAATAATATTTTTTATTGTCCGCCACCTTTCCACGCCCCTTTCATCATTTCCAACTCTGCAGGTGTAATTGTTGAAATTTTTAATTTTTTACATTCGCTCACTATCCCATCTATCAGAATGGCCATTTCTCTTGTGTCATACTCACTTGAGCCTGTGAATACTTTTATATGTTTAAAGTGCTTTCCATTCAAATCCGCTTCTCCAAAGTCTTCACAATATTTAACTGACCTTTTGAATAATTCAGCTCCATGTTCTACAACTGATACAACACTGCTTTGACCATAATGCTTTAACATAGATAGATATACTTCTTCTTTACTGGAACGTAATACGTTCGCTATTTCAGTTATAAGCTTCCATGCATAAGCGTTCGCATCTAATGAGCGTTTCTTTTTCTTATTGCATATCTTTGCCTCTTTGATTTTATCGTTGCTTAAAAGCTCATTCAGTGTCTCTATACTGCTTTGCTCTTGCTTGGGAACGATGAGTGTTACCTCAAAGTCCCCATTAAATTCTCTAGTTATCTTGCCTTTTGTAAAAGTAAGTTCCGTTTCAATCACCTACCTGTAATTTTTGCCGAATATCTTCATGAACTCTTCAAATGAGTATTCCTTTTCAAATTGCAACTGTGCATATCTCTTTATGTATAAATCCAATTGATGATTGTTGTGTACTCCCTTTGGTCCTGTATGGCAATCTATGCACAACGGAATTGTCATTCTGTATTTATCTGATTGCTTTCTATTTGCTGTGCCAAAAAAGCAATGATGCTCTTGCAAATCTCTTGTACTCTGGCATATAAAGCAATGTTCCAAATCGTCTGTTACAATGCTACTTTTCATATTTCGCCTTGATCTGTTACTGTGTATTCAATTTCATTGTCCTTAAGGAACTTTGATACACTTCTCAGCTGTTCAAGTTTTCCAACAACTCTGTAAACAGCGTAGTAAGTAGGTTCTTCTGTTTCTACAGGTATTATAGGATTAATAGGTTCTGAAACAGTTTGCTGTACTGGTTCCGGTATCTGTTCGAATATCGGTTCTTGTACAGGTTCTGGAATAACTTCTATTATTGGTTCTGGTTCCGGTGGATTCTCTGCTTCGTATATTCTGCTTGCAGACAGCTTTATTTCTGCTATAACCTCTTTAGTTGTCATTCCTCTGTCTATATATCTTTTAAAATCTTCAAACTTCATTTTGCGATTGATTTTTTCGTTTTCAGATTCGATTGTATCTTTTATAATGTCAATCAATTCATCTTCTCTGTCCTGTTCCACTTTTAATGTCATAGCCTTTGAAATCAAATCTTCACGTACTTCATTTGACTTCGCTGTTAAATTACAATACTTATCCAATATTTCTAGTCTCACTGCATACTTTTCATTAAGGCTATACTCAGCTGCAACCTCTTTGGCAAGTTCTTCAGCTTGTGTACGTTTAGAATCTCTCTTTTGGTCATCAAATACTTTTATGCCTGTTTTAATTGGTCCTTCAGCTTTTTCTACTAATTCGATTAATTCTTTGCATTGATTTTCAAATGCTGTTATTGGTTTAGATAAGTCTTTCTTCTTATCCTTTCTGTAGTTGTCAATTTTCACCCTTAAGCTTGCCAGATCCTTTTGTTTTGACTTACAGGAAGACAAACTCTGCTCTGTTACAACAATTCCGTTGTATTCTGTTAATGTGTTTGTAAGTGCTATTTTCATTTCATCAAAATTGATTTTAATTACCGGAAGAACTTCTTTTTCAACTTTGAATTCCAATGTAGCCGGCTCTTCAGTCTCAATATCATCTGCAAGACCTTTTATAGTTTTAATTTCGAAGTCCACCTTTTCTTCAGCAATATTTGTTTCTGTTACTATTAGAATCTTGTCTTTACCTGCCATGTCTGCTACTACCAAATCACCGATATTAACTTCGATTTCTGATTTATATGTATAAGCTCTGCCTTTTGGCTGTCCATTGTCATCTATTACTTTTACTTTTATCATCTGTGTCCTCCTATAGACCTAAGTCTGCTATCTTTTTATTAGGTACATTTTGTAGTCTTTTCATTAACTCAGTCCACTGTTCAAGTTTTAATTCTCTTAAAGCTGTTACTCTATATTCTTTGCAAATTTGAATTGTCTTTACACCAGTTCTCTTAACTTCAGCTTCAAGAGCTGCAAGCTGTATCCTATCGATTACTTTTGTTTTTAAAGCCTCTATATCTTCTATAGGAGGTTCTTCTGGAATAACCGGATTACTTGCTTGAGGTGCATTAGTAGCAGGCTTGCCACCTACTTGTCCATACTTGGCGAATAATTGAACTCCCTTGCTGTCTTTAATTACCAATCCAATTATTTCCCTTTTGTTCTCAGTTTCCTTATACTGAATATCTGTAACTTTGGCACCGCTAAACTGATAAGGATTATCTAATTCAAAGCCTTTAGGTTGTTTTGCTTTCGTAGGACAATTAGCAAATATAAATCCACCAGTATAAAGTTCTCTGCCTATGCCTATATTGAATGCAGCTCTCTTGAATGCATCTGAAGCTTCGCCTTTCTCTTTCTCTGTAAAGCTTTCAGTTCCACAATCCCATTTCCAAACCCACTGTTCAATATCTTTGTTCCAGATACCTATTCCACAGTAAAGATTGTTATTTATAACTTCATGCTTTCTTTGCCATCCTTCAGGTCCATATACTTCATCCAGGATGTTCATATCACATCTTGCATCCTTATATAAAAGAAGTGAAGCTCCTTTAGCAGATACAGATCCTACTCTTACTTCTATTTCATCTGGTCTTAATCCTCTAAACATCTATATTTCCTCACTTTCAACAAATTTATTGTTTTGCAACGTGTAGAAAGTATTCTCCTTAATTTTCTTACCATCAACTTTGACACTTTTTACACTCTTAATATGCCAGTCATAGTTGCTATCTTGTTCCCATTCTACTAGTACCAGGTAACAACCGATTTTACCCTTTGCTTTACCTTCAACGCCCATTGACATTGCTATACTTTCCTTGCCTTCGACTATAGCGGCACTTCTGTATCCTGTGTTAGTTGCGGCACTGCTGTCTCCTGTGTTAGTTGCGGCACTTCTGTCTCCTGTGTTAGTTGCGGCACTGCTGTCTCCTGTG
>NZ_JAWQJF010000165.1:0-18253 GCF_033447055.1 Sedimentibacter sp. | reverse complement strand
TCAAGACTTTCATTTGCAGAAAGTGAGTACATGGAAGAATTCCTGAATATTACACCGGGCTCAGTAAGCATACTTGGACTCATGAATGACAAGGGACACAAAATTCATTTATTAATAGACAAGGAAGTGGCAGAATCAGAGTACCTGGGATGCCATCCATGCATCAATACTTCCAGTCTCAAAATCAAAACTTCAAATATATTAAACAAATTCCTTCCATACACAGGACATGAAGCTGCTATAGTAGAATTATAAAAAATGCAAATGTTTTTCTAGGAAATTATGTCAAAACGTGGTATAATTTAAGTTGTTGAATTAAAATAAAATATTGTCATCCTGAGCGATAAAAAAGGATCTCATTATTCTAAACAACAATCCGTTTTATAGTACAACAAATAATATACAATTGAATCAAATCAGGTATTTAAATAAGTAAATATTAACAAAAGCTACAGAAACATATTATTTTGATAGGGGTACAGGGGGATGTCACTAAATAATGGTTTCTATGAGTCTGTGATTAATAAACTTGTAGATGAAGAAATACAAAAAATAAAATCCAAAAATGATAAATATATTGACACTAAAGAAATTGACAAAGAAGAAACGAGTTCAGTTATTTCTAAATATATGGCATCAGTAATCAACAAGTCATTAAGTAGAATTTCCGGAGAAGACAAGCAAAATAAACAGGTAGAAGTCTGCAATAAAATAATTAATCTATTAATAGAAGAATTAAAGATTGAAGATTTCGATGAATTTCTTATTAATGAAAATGCAGAACTGTTGCTTGCTGTAATAAACAACATTGATGCTGCATTAATTGACAGCTATAAAAATAAGAAAATCAGACCTATAACATCCATTGCAACTAATTCTCTGTTTACAGGAGCTCAGAACGAACCATCACTAGGAAGCGAATTAGTTAAAGAAATAAAGACTGCAGACAGAATAGACATGCTGGTTTCATTTATAAAATGGAGCGGATTAGTTCAAATCTACGAAGCATTAAAAGATTTTACCAAAGATAAAAACCTACGAATTATAACTACATCCTACATGGGTGCTACAGATTATAAAGCTATATTAGAATTGTCCCATTTACCAAATACAGAAATCAAAATATCCTACGATACAAAAAGAACCCGACTGCATTCAAAATCCTACATGTTTTACAGAAACACAGGATTTTCAACAGCTTATATAGGCTCATCTAATTTATCAAATTCAGCCATTACCACCGGTTTAGAGTGGAACCTAAAAATCTCTGAATATACTTCAAAAGATATGATCAAAAAATTCAATGCAATATTTGAATCCTATTGGAATGACAATGAATTCTATACATTTAACAAAGATGCTGAAAACGACAGGGATAAACTGCAGGTTGCTTTTTCGATGGAATTTATAAATTGATTATTAGTTTTAACAATTAAGAATTATTATATTTCATTATATTAAAAAGGGGATTAATAAATGGGAAGTAAGTTTAAATGGGATATGTTTGTGACTTCATTTATACCGCTTTGGTTTTCAATTATTGTAATAAACATATGGAATATAATTGAGAATTGCAGTAATGACTGGAAAAGAGAAATTTCGTTATGGGATAATATTTGTATTCTTAGTAAAGCAAATTATTTTTTCTTAGTATCTATTTTTATTATATTTTTGCTGGTATTTTTCAGCATGATTAGTATTTCAATTTTCTTAAAAGATAAAAAAAGGTCAGAAAACAAGCCTACTGGAACTATTATTAAAGCTCGTAGAGCTAACAAACTTTCATCAGAATTTTTATTGGCATATATATTACCTATGATTGCTTTTGACTTTAGTGATTTACAAGATATAGCGTTATTTTTGATTTACTTTTCAGTTTTAGCAACATTATGTATTCGAAATAACAATGTGTACACTAATATATACTTGGAATTTAAAGGTTATAGAATGTATACTTGTGATATAGAATGTTCGGTCCTTGACAAAAACCATATATATTTTGATAGTTTGATTATAAGTTTATACGATTTAACTACAATGATTGATAAAGAAATTCAATATTGGGATTTTGAAAATTATATATATATCAACTTAAATGAAAAGGAAGAGTGATTATAATGAGCAAATTATTTTTACAAAAGGAATTTGAAAAAATACAGAAAAGTAAATACACATGGTCGTTATATTTTTTTAAAATTGATCGAAGGAATAAAAAAAATCCTTTTACTGTTTATAAAGTCAGATTTAAAAATGATAAGTATTTACCCGATTATGCAACTAGTTTAATTTCAACAACATATAAATATCAGATAAACTTAATTAGCGAAGTTCAGAATTATGATGGAGAAAACACAAAAGTGTCGTGTGATAAAATCTCTATTAAAAATGAACTAATTTCGTCTCAATGGGAAGCTTTTTATAATGCAGTAACAGTTTCCTCGGATGAAGGTATTAATGGCAAAATTAATGGATATATTTTAGTGGGACAACCAGCTCGTAAAGATGACGATAAGTTGTTACCAATTACATTTGTAAAAATTGCAAATCCAATAATACAGCTTGCAAATAAAAAAACTGTTGTATATAAAAACACTGTTGACAATGAATTAGACTTGCTTAGCGATGATATCTGTAGATTATATTTAACTATTGATTTTCTTGTAATTAATCAAAATATGTATACCTTTAATCATTCATTTGAAGGTTTATATAATATTGAAAAAACGTTAAAAAAAATTAAAACGATTGCAGTAGATAAAATTATTGAAACAAACTCAATTGCAAATGTTGAAGAATTTAAACAATACTCTTCACAATATCCTTCACAAAGAACTTTTATAACAATTAAAGATGATCGTGTTTCACGAATTTTGAAAATCGAAAATCGAGAAGTCATATCCAAGATGCTTAATATTGACCTAGACACCAAAGGCCAATTTGTTCTCAAAAATTACGATGATGCATCTCGACTAATTAAGTATCTTTGTTATAAAATATTTCAGGATGCTGAAACAAATGATATTTTAGAAGCAACTACAATATCAAAAATAAGTATTGCAGTCTAAATAATAATTATTCTAGTCGATTTTTGCATAATATGCTCGATGAGTAGGAGGAACAGTGAACCTCTATAACAATTTAATACTTGTCAAAGACGAAGACAAGACACAAGATATAACCAGTTGTAAATATGTAAATGGAAAATACGAAGTCGTTTTTAGTACTTCACCAAAAATATTTTCATATGCATATTTGAGTGTAAGATGGATTAGAAATCCACAAAATATTGATACGAGTTCAGTAAAAATTTATCATGACGGAAGAGATTTGTTTGATATCAAGCAAATACTGCAGTTTGAAGATTGTTATCGTATCTTTTTTGGCAATGGCAAAGTTAGCACCTATAAAATGAAAGATCTTGTTATTGAAAAAAATAGTTTAATTGATAAGAGTACAAGCAATTGCTTTGAATATTTTAGATGTATTGCAGATAAAGTCAGTATAAGAACTGATGAAGGCAAAAAAATATTATCAGATCAATTTGATAAAATAAGTTTTATCAGTCCTAATACTGTACTAGCAACATATTTAAATCCTGATGATAAATTTCTGAAAGGAACTCCATCATCAGATATTTATTTTCCCTTTGGATGTAATTTAAGCCAAATGCAAGCTGTATCTAATGCTCTTTCTAATAAAATAAGCGTAATTGAAGGTCCTCCTGGAACAGGGAAGACACAAACTATTCTTAATATTATTGCAAATGCAATAATAAACAACAAGACAGTTGCTGTTGTTTCAAATAATAACTCTGCAACTGATAATGTCTTTGAAAAACTGCAAAATAGTGGTTTTGATTTTATTGCAGCTCCATTAGGGAAGTCCGGCAACAAGAAAGAATGTATAAATAGCAAACAATCAAATTATCCTAATTTTAATGAATACAAATATGAAACAGACAAACTTGATAATTTAAAAGAAGAAATTGTAAATCTGAAAAAAGAATTAAAAGAAATACTAAATTATAAAAACAGAATAGCAGGTTTAAAGGGAAAATTATCTCAGTATAAGGTTGAAAAGCAATACTTTGAAGAATATTACAAGGAAACATGTATCGAAAAATTAAAAGTACGCAATATTACAAAGCTTAAATCAACCAAGGTTCTTGATTTGTGGAATGAATGCCAGGTATTCAGTGAACAAAACAAGAGCATAAGTTTATGGTTCAAGCTGAAAAGCATATTTTACTATGGAATATTTGATATGGCTTTACTAAAAAAACCTATAAGTGATGTAATTCCAGCATTTCAAAGTTTGTATTACAAACTTAAAGTGGACGAACTTGAAAAGGAAGTTCAAAACATTGAAGAAAAATTGAAAGTATATAATTTCAAAGAAAAATTATCAGAAATGACAAATAAATCTCGTGTTGTTTTTAAGTATAATCTGTATGAAAAATATAAAGACAAAAAAGAAAGACAAAAATTTACGGAAGATAATTTATGGAAAGATTCAGATAAGTTTATTGAGGAATATCCTGTTATTCTCAGCACAACATATTCTCTGAAAAACTGCTTGAACAAGGAATTCTTATATGATTATGTTATTGTGGATGAATCTTCACAAGTTGACTTGATTACAGGAGTTTTGGCACTATCCTGTGCTAAAAATATTGTTGTAGTAGGAGATCTAATGCAGCTTCCAAATGTAATTCAGGATAATGTGAAACTAATGATACGACCAATTTGTGAAAATTATAAAGTTAAGGATGGATATAAGTATGAAAGCAACAGCTTGCTGTCTTCAATTTGTGCAATTATCCCTAATGTGCCAAGGACCTTATTGAGAGAGCATTACCGCTGCCATCCTAAAATAATAGAGTTTTGCAACAGAAAGTTTTATGAAAACCAACTTATTGTTATGACCGAAGATCACAATGAGAATGATGTTATCAAGGTCTATAAGACTGTTGCCGGCAACCATGACAGAGGACATTTTAACCAGCGTCAAATAGATGTAATCAAGGAAGAAATAATCCCTGAACTAAAAAATGGTGAGCAAGTTGCGGATATTGGTATTATCTCACCTTATCGAAAACAAACAACTGCTATTAATATTGAATTACTAAATGAATTAGATGTATCTACAGTTCATAAATTTCAAGGTAGAGAGAAAAATGATATTATTATATCATCTGTTGATAATGAAATTACTGAGTTTACGGACAATCCCAACATGTTGAATGTTGCCGTTTCAAGAGCTAAGAATAGGCTTAGACTTGTCGTTTCCGACAATGAAAGTAATGTTAATACTAACATAGGAGATTTAGTTAAGTATATTCAATATAATAATTTTGAAATCGTTGATAGCGAAATTTATTCTGTTTTTGATTTGCTTTATTCTGATTATACTGAGCAGAGATATAAATATTTGAAAAAGCATAAAAAAATCTCGGAATTTGATTCGGAAAATTTGATGTATAGTTTGATTAATGAAGTCCTAAATAAAGATGTTTTCAAGAAACTTGATGTAATAATTCATCAACCATTGAACATGCTTATTCACGATCTTAAAAAACTATCAGACGAAGAATGCAAATATGCAATGAACAGTGCTACTCATCTAGATTTTTTAATATTTAATGAATTGGATAAATTTCCGGTCTTGGCAGTTGAAGTAGATGGTTATAGATTCCATCAGGATGGAACCATACAATCTAATAGAGATAAAATTAAGAATGAGATCCTCAATAAATATAATATACCACTATTGCGTTTTAAAACTAATGGTAGTCAAGAAAAAGAGATTCTTGAAAGCAAACTTTTACTTTTGCTAGGTATATAAAAAATTTTGAAATTAAATATATAAAATAGACTAGCAAAAATGATAAAATATAATATATGGTTTTCTATCAGAAACAGTAAAGATGTACAGGCACAAAATTATTATTTAGATGAAGAGGTAAGAAAATGAAACATTTAGAAGTTTCTGCAGCAATATTGATATATAAGGATTACTTATTATGTACCCAACGTGGTGAAGGAAAGTACAAATATGTATCTTTTAAGTATGAGTTTCCAGGTGGTAAAATTGAGCCTGGAGAAAGTCCTAAAGAAGCTCTTAGGAGAGAGCTGTTTGAGGAAATGGATGTTGATATTAGAACAGAAGATATGCAATTTTTTTATACAGTTAATCACAAATACCCTGATTTTGAAGTTACTATGCACAGCTTTATCTGTCCAATGAAATCAGATGCATTCAATTTGAAAGAACATATCGATTATAAATGGATGAATATAGATAATCTTGATAGTTTAGACTGGGCACCTGCAGATATTCCAATTGTTAGAGAATTAAAAAAGAAAGGGTTATAGTATTCATGGGAATTTTAGAGGAATTATCGACAAGTTTAAAAAGTGGATTTATAGATAGTAATCTTGCATCATTTCAGCAATATAACCCAAGACTATTAATAAATGATTTCAAAAGGGGTATGAAGGTACTTTCAAATATAGAAAATGAGCTAAGCAAATGTGAAGAGTTTAATTTTTCTGTTGCGTTTATTACCAATAGTGGTGTTACGTCACTGATAAATATATTAAGTGAATTGGATAAGAAAAATATCAAGGGCAGAATTATTACATCACAATATCAAAATTTTACTGAACCAATTGCATTAAAAAGATTATTACAGTTTAAAAATATTGAACTGCGTATAGTAACTGAGGGTAATTTTCACGCTAAAGGATATATCTTTAAAAAATCGGATTCATATTCTTTTATTATAGGTAGTAGTAATTTAACTCAAAGTGCTTTGAGCCTAAATAAGGAATGGAACGTGAAGTTATCATCACTTGAAAATGGAGCTTTGATTCAAAACATATTGAAGGAGTTTGAATATACATTTGATAATGCAACTGTAGTTGATCAAGAATGGATAAAACAATATTCTGCGATTTATACAGCTGTAAGACAAGTGCAGAAAAAAATTGCACAACAGATTGAAACAAGAGAAGATAATGTACTAAATTTAAAGAAAATATATCCAAACCAGATGCAGAAAAACGCCTTGAAATCCTTAGAAATAATAAGAAACAATGGTGAAAGTAGAGCTTTGATAATATCTGCAACAGGGACTGGGAAAACATATTTGTCTGCTTTTGATGTTGCAAAATTTCAACCAAGGAAATTTTTATTTGTCGTACATAGAGAAAATATAGCTAGGGCTGCAATGCGTAGCTACAAAGCTATTTTAGGATATAACATAAATGCAGGGTTACTTACCGGAATGACTGCAAGTTATGATAAGGATTATACTTTTGCAACTGTGCAGACCATATCTAAAGAAGATAAAATGGAGCGTTTTTCGCAAGATTATTTTGATTATATTGTTATTGATGAAGTACATAGGGCTGGTGCTAGTTCATATCAAAGATTACTTGAATATTTTAAACCTAAATTTTTACTTGGTATGTCAGCTACCCCTGAAAGAACAGATGGATATGACATATTTGGTAGATTTGACTATAACATAGCATATGAAATTAGGTTAAACAGCGCAATGGAAGAGAATATGCTATCACCATTCCACTATTTTGGAGTTAGTGAAATTAAAGTTGACGGAGAAATACTTGATGATAATGCTGATTTTAACAAATTGGTTTGTAAGGAACGCGTAGACCGGATTATTGAAGCAGCCTATTTCTATGGATGGGATTCTGGTAGGGTTAAAGGCTTGATTTTTTGCAGCCGTAAGGAAGAAGCTAGAAAACTATCAGAAGAGTTTAATTTTAGAGGATATAGTACCATAGCATTGGTTGGTGAAAGTTCGGAGAACTTGAGAGAGGAATCAATTAATAGACTTGAGCAAGACGAAATTGAGAATAAATTAGATTATATATTTACTGTTGATGTATTTAATGAAGGTGTTGACATTCCAACGGTTAATCAAATTATTATGCTTAGGCCAACTCAATCTGCAATTATATTTGTTCAGCAGCTAGGAAGAGGCTTAAGAAAAATTGGAGGAAAAGAGTTTCTAACTGTAATTGACTTTATAGGAAATTATGCAAATAATTATTTAATTCCGATAGCACTTTATGGTGATCGAAGCTTTAATAAGGATACAGTTAGGAAGATTGTGAATAGCGGTAGTAGTATTATTCCAGGATGTTCTACTGTACATTTTGATGAAATTACTAAGAATAGAATATTTGAGTCCATAGATAATGCAAATTTATCTAAACTTGCAGATTTAAAAAAAGATTATGAATTATTGAAATATGAGCTTGGAAGAATTCCAACAATGATGGATTTTTTTAAGCATGGAAGCCGAGATCCTTACTCATTTATAGAATACAAAAATTCATATTATAACTTTATTGTTAAGGTAGAAGGTGACTTAAAATTATGTTTAAATGATAGTGAGGCTAAACTTCTTGAGTTTTACTCTAAGGAAGTGCTTAATGCTAAGCGTGTTGATGAGGCAGTGCTACTCTTATTATTAATTTCTAAAAATAAGGTATCGTTTGGTGAACTAAATAATATTCTATATGATAATTATAAATATACTATTACTGTCAATACAGCCATAGGTATAATTAATATCTTAAACGGAAGTTTCTTAAAAGAAGCAGATACAAAAAAATATGGAATTAAAGAAAATATTATCATTACAGAAGAAAATGGTGAATACTGGTTTGTGATGTATGTAGAACATTCTAAATTAATAAATGAAGGCTCATTAGGTTTCTATATTAATGATACAATTAACTATTGTATTAATAAATATAAAAGCATATATAATTTTGGCAATTTTAAAAACGGTTTTTTGTTATATGAAAAGTATAGTAGAAAGGAAGTTTGTAGAATTTTAAATTGGGATAAGGATGAATCATCTACAATGTATGGATATAGAATTAAGCATAACACATGTCCTATATTTATTACATATCACAAAGGTGAAAATATTGCTGGAAGTACTAAATATAATGATACATTTATTAATAATACATGTTTTAGTTGGATGACAAGAAATAAAGTTACCTTAGATTCTCCTGAAGTAAAAATAATAAAAGATTATAAAAAACTTGGAATTAGAATATCACTTTTTATTAAAAAAAGCGATGGTGAAGGAACTGATTTCTACTATATGGGGGATGTTTATCCAATAGATACTGCCCAGACTGTAATTACAGATGATAAAGGTAAAGAACTTCCTATTGTAAATATTAAGTTTGGTATGGTTGATGAGGTAGAGGAATCAATATACCATTATTTGGAGAGTTAAGCTTCGAAAATACATTGCTAGGTATACTTCAAAATATTGATTTTTTATTTTTGCACTTTGTGGGGAAATGTTTTTAATAATATGTATTTTATGTATTTTAAATTTGTCAAAACGTTGTATAGATACTTGCTTTTAGTAAAGGGTCTATAAGGAGTGTGATGATTTGCTAATATGAAAACTTATGGTGATTATGTTTTTAAAAAGGAAGTAGATAAGTCATTATTGACAGAAGGATTTAATATACCGCTAGATTATCAAGTCGTTTTTAAGAGAAATTTAGGTAATTTTCTTAAAAGAGGAGAATCTAAAGAAATAACTTTATATATAAATGAAAGGTCTTATAAAGCTCAAATAAAAAATCAAAAGTATGATGATAAGTTGTATAATCGAAAGGACATAGTTCAAGTCCGATATAATAAAACTAGTGATATTGCCAATGAATTTAGAAGGATTTTTAATAAAAGTTTTCAATACATAAATATTCAAAGACAACAGAAAGAACTTATGAAAGACTTTAATCAAAAGATTCATATAAAGCTTCCGGAAGATATTAAGGAATATTTATTAATTTATACTACAGAATATGAAGATACTTATTTTCTTGATTCAATAGTTGCAGATGACATTTCGGCAATTAATCAATATGAATACAACCAGCCAGAGAGAGTCTATGAAGAGAGCTTTAATTATGATGTTACTGATAAATATGCCACTATAGTTTTAGATGAAAGATTAGTAAAAATTAAAAAATATAATAGTTCTATCGGCAAAAATTTAAAAACTTTATACGATTATAGATGCCAAATTTGCGGCAAAAAAATTGGTGAAGATTACGATGCTCAAATAATTGAAGCTCATCATATAAGCCCATTTGTTAAAAGTTTAAACAATGATATGAAAAATATAATGATTGTGTGTCCAAATCACCACAGCATAATTCATGATGTTAATCCGAATTTCAACAAAACAAAAAAAATATTCACTTACAGTAATGGGTTTGTAGAAGGATTAAAATTAAATTTTCATTTATAATAATAATTTATTTAAAATAGGTGGGGATATGTAAATGGCTGGTTTTAATTTAAATGATGGGATATGTGATAACAGACAGTTAAGTGATGACGAGTTATGGTCAATATTTAGTTTTGTTTTTTCAAGTAAATCAAAAAATGATACAAGTTATAAGTTTGGTTTTTTAAAAGCAATACTAGATAATTTATATAATGTAGATAATAATTTGAAGTTATCATTCGATAAATTATTTATGAAGTTTACAGAGATATATTGGAATTTAATATTGAAATATAAGCTAAGACAAAAGGCAGTAACAAAAGATAATAAACGAACTTATTTAGAGCAAATAATAGAGGAAGAATTAATAAATAATAAAATAATTACAGAAATTTCGTTTGAAGCTTTGAATGACAGTATTAAGTTATTTATATGCCATAAAATTAAAATGAAGTGTAAACAAAATGTTGTCGGAGCGTTGTATGGTGATACTCAGGGAGTATTTTATTCATTCTCTAAAAAAGAAGAATATATACAATTAAATCCACAGGTATTTACATTCTTATCAAAACACAAGAAGGTTATAGAAAAATTAAATTATTATGAATGGGCAAAATTCCTTGAAAAAGTAAATGATAATGATACTACTCAATGTTTGTTAAATAAGCTTGATTATGTAACTAAAAGGAATGACTTATCTGTATATAGACAAATTTTGTATGATGAATTTGAAGAAAAGCATTGCTTTTATTGTGGAAAAGAATTGAGTAAAACTAATATTAAGGTTGACCATTTTATACCATGGTCTTTTATAAAAGATGATAATTTGTGGAATTTTGTATTAACTTGTTCGGAATGCAATAATAAAAAACGGGATAAATTACCGGATGAAAAATATTTAGATGGCTTGGTAGAGAGAAATAGGCTCTTAATTGAAAATAATACTAATTTAGTTAAGAATGAACTCAGCACTTACAAAGAAAATAAATTAAGAAATATATATTCGTGGGCATTATTTAATGGATATAATAATATATTTTTACCTAATATTAAAGCTGGGGTAGGAGTAAAATTATAATAAAAAATATAAGATGAAACATCGGGAAAATTCTATAATGAAAACAGGTGATAAATTGAATTGTATATTTTGTAATATCGAAAAAGATAGAATAATAACAGAAAATGAAACAGCATATGCCGTATATGACGGATTTCCTGTTAACAAAGGGCACATGCTCATTATTCCAAAGAAACATATTAAGGATTACTTTGAGACTAATGAACAAGATAAGGATGGATTGTGGAAATTAGTTGATGAATGTAAAAAAATTGTGGATAAAAAATTTAATCCGGACGGTTATAACATTGGAATCAATTGCGGCGAAGCAGCAGGACAAACAGTGATGCATTTGCATATACATCTTATCCCTAGATACAAAGGAGATATTGAAAATCCAAAAGGCGGTGTAAGAGGGGTTATACCTAATAAGAGAATTTACTAAAACATTGGTTGATTAATACAGAAAGGTGAAATGATTTGAAAAAATTTGAATTTGATATAACAGAAACTCTTCAAAGAAAAATTGTAATAATGGCTGAAGATGAAAATGAAGCTTATACTAAAATTAGCCATATGTATAAATTAGGCGAAATAGTTTTAGATGCAGATGATTTTATTGACAGTGAAATTAATTTTTCGAAATAATAAGGTTTTTGTGAAGGGATAAGTTTATGATAAATATATTAAATGGTGCAATTTATGATGAGATTATGAATTTAGTTGAAAAATCAGACAAGCAGATAAAGTTATGTGCTCCATTTATAAAGTCTAGTGTTGTAAATGACATTTATACTTATAAAAAAGATAATGTAGATATCACAATAATTACTAATATTAGATTAATGAGTTTTTACAGAAAAGTATTAGATACAAGCGCATTATCTAAAATAATAGACTCTGGTGGTATGGTTTATAATTATCCTTTACTTCATGCAAAAATCTATTTGTTTGATAATAAAAAATTAATAATTACATCTGCAAATCTAACAGAATCAGGGCTGAAGAGAAATAAAGAATATGGGATACTTACTGATGACTATGATTTAGTTAAAACAGCAAATAATGATTTTAATCAAATGTGCAAAGATGAGGTAACAGGAAGAGTTAAAAATAAACATTTGATTGATATTCAGAATATAATTGATTCCTGTCCTAAGGAAATGAAGATAGAATTACCTAAGTATGAACTTGAAAATGACGAAATATATTCTTATGAAATTATCCAAGGGGCAACAAAGCTATCACAATGGAAAAGGAATATCTACAATATTATTATTAAGTTTCCAGATGACCATTTTGTAATAAATGATTTTGAAGACTATATACAGATACTTAAAGGGTTACATCCACAAAATAATTTTATAAGAGCAAAAATAAGACAAGTCCTTCAGCAATTAAGAGATTTAGGCTTAATTAAATTTGAGGGAAATGGTAAATACATGAGATTGTTTAGGTGAAGATTGTACAAGCAATACTTAATTGATGTTTTAATGAAAATATGCATCTAAAGGTAACGGTGCAACTTTCTGTATTTATGATGAGCAATAGACCGATGAACAAGGTTATATGCTGTATGAAAAAAGATGATGGGTATAAAACTTAATAAGATAAGTTATAAAAATAATATTTAAAGGATGTTATATGGCTCTTATAAATTGTCCTGAATGCAATAAACAAATCTCTGATAAAGCAGAAGCCTGCCCTCACTGCGGATTGCCGGCTTCATATTTTAATGCTTCGAATTTTCAGGATAACAATTCAAATGTTCAAGATAATAGTTATTTAGCAGAGTTGGATTATAAAAACTTAAATAATGTTTTGATTTCTTATGACAATGACTATAGCAGCATTTTTTCCAGCAGTCACTATATTACATCTCACGAGCTTAACCACTTCAATGAAATATATTCGTCTTATTATAAGGCATTAAGCAATCCATTGATTATGCAGTATCTTACAAATAATGCAGCAAGTTTAAGAATAGATGTTACTTTGGCTAAGAGATTTATTATAAGTTTCGCTAAGCTTGCTTACGACATAGAACTTCATAACAAACAGTATGTAGATAAGAAATTGATTGAATATAAATATTATTTTGATAATATATTAAAAAATATAGACCCTAACATAATGCTTGATGAAGAACAAAGGCGTGCTGTTATAATTGATGATAACCATTGCCTGTTGGTAGCGGGAGCCGGTGCCGGAAAAACTACGACTATGGCTGCTAAGGTAAAATATCTGGTTGAAAAACAAGGCGTTAATCCTGAAGAGATAATTGTAATTTCTTATACAAATAAAGCAATTGATGAGTTGAAAGAAAGAATTAACAAAGGATTGAAAATTAAAGCTAAAATCTGTACATTTCACTCTTTTGCTTTTGAAATAGTTAAGCAATTTACCAGTGAGCCTCCGGAAGTGAATTTTTCATCATTTAAAATAGTTTTTGAAATGCTGGAAAAAGCAATATTTAACGATAAACATCTGATGCGTAACTTAGTTCTGTTCATGGGTTACTACTTTGATTTAACTGAAGATGTATTTAAATTTGATAATTTAGAACAATATCATTTAATGAAATCAGCACAAGATTATGAAACATTGAAAAGCGGTCTTGGAGAATACATAAAACGAATAGAAAATCAAAGAGCAAAGCAAGTAAAAACTATTACCGGAGAATATCTGCGCTCTGTGCAAGAAGTGCAGATTGCTAATTTTTTATATTTAAATAATATTGACTATGAGTATGAAAAAGTATATCCATACGAAATAGTTGGTTCCAAGAAAAAGTATACTCCTGATTTTTATATTTGGCAGGGAGAAAATTCTGCCTATTTGGAACACTACGGTATTACCGAAAGTTATTACAGCAATATTTTTACTCCTGCACAACTAAAGAAGTATAAAAAAAGTATTTATGATAAGCGGAATATTCACAGAGATTTTAAAACTAATTTAATAGAAACATGGTCTATATATAATGACGGAAATTCATTGCTAGATCACCTTAAGGAAGTTCTTGAATCTAATGGTTTTGTGTTAAAACCTAGAAATTTAGATGAAGTGTACAAAAAGATTGTTGAGACGGGTAAGGACAAGTATATTGTGCGACTTGTTTTGTTCATGATTAAGTTTATAGAACATTATAAAACCAATGGTTATAGTGACGGAGGGTTTGATATACTTAGAAAGAAAACAGACAATTCAAGAAGCCAGTTGTTCTTGGATATTGCTGAATCTGTATATAATTACTATCAAGAAAAACTTAAAGAAAAGAACCAAATAGATTTTGCTGATATGATTAATGATTCTAATTATTACTTATCTCAAATTGAAAAGGTGGGGTTGGAACTTCCATATAAGTACATAATTATTGATGAGTTTCAAGATGTGGCAAGGCAGCGTTTTAATCTTACAAAACGTTTATCAGAAATAACTAAAGCTAAGGTTGTGGCTGTCGGTGATGACTGGCAATCTATATACGCCTTTGCAGGGTCTGATATAAGCTTGTTTACCAGATTTTTAGATTTAATGGGTTCTGGAACAGAACTTAAAATTACCCATACATACAGAAATTCACAGGAATTAATTGATATTGCAGGAGGTTTTGTACAAAAAAATTCTCAGCAAATAAGGAAAAAACTTATTTCTCCAAAACATTTGCCAAACCCCATTGAACTTGTTGCATTTGATGATAGCAACAAGCCGATGGTTGCACTTGCAAATGTAATTGTTGATACAATCGGTAAAATAATAGATGAATATGGCGAAAAATCATCTATAGTGCTAATTGGAAGATACAATTTTGATATGTATAAACTGTATTATACTAAAATTTTTCAAGAACTTCCCAATGGCAAGGTAAGGTGCGTTAAATATCCTAAAGCCAATATTACATTTATGACTGCACATGGTTCCAAAGGATTGGGATATGACAATGTAATAATCATTAATATGTTTGAAACTAAATTTGGCTTCCCGTGTCAAGTAGAGGATGATCCAATCATCAAGTTGGTTATTCACGAAGATAAGAGCATGCCATTTGCTGAGGAAAGAAGATTGTTTTATGTTGCTTTGACTCGAACAAAGAATAAAGTATTCATTGCTACTCCAATTCATGGACCATCCAGATTTTTAATTGAGTTAATAAGGGATTTTAATATTCTTCATCCTAGTGACTTAAATAAAAACAGAGTTGATTTGTTTAAACTGAGGTGTCCTGTTTGCGGATTCCCATTAAAGTATGAATTCAATAAGAATTACGGATTAGGTCTATACATATGTACTAATGAATCAGAAATATGTGATTTCATGACAAACAGTAAATTTGAAATGAAAGATATAATTAAATGTGACAAATGTGAGGATGGATATCTGATAGTTAAGAAGAGGCTTAAGGATTCAAAGTATTTTTACGGATGCACTAACTATGGAGTTAAAGACCGAATGTGTAAAAATTCCAGAAGCATAAATAATTAATGTGTAATTAGAAGGACGTGACGGCGGGTGACGGCGGGGACGTGTTCTAAATGTCTCATTAATAAAAATATAATAGATTCAGGATTTTCAGGAGTCATTTCAATGTAATAGTAGGACACTTGTGGTGCATCCCCAATTGTCCGTCCAGCCGGGCAAAAAGTAATGCATTTACATATACATCTTATACCAAGATACAAGGGTGATATTGAAAATCCAAGAGGTGGAGTAAGGGAGTAATCCCAAACAAAAGGATTTATTAAAAGAACTGAAAGAATTGCAGGTGTTAATGTTATGGACAATCGTTTTATTCAAGGATTAAAAATAAACTGGGAGCGACTTGGAGGAGAGTCTTACATTAAGGATATACCAGCTTTAAAGAATTTGTCAGAACTTATGATACAAAGCAATATAACTTTTTTTGTTGGAGAAAATGGTACAGGAAAATCAACATTATTGGAGGCAATTGCTGTAGCATATGGATTTAATCATGAGGGTGGAACTAAAAACTTTAACTTTTCTACACAGGATACTCATTCATCCTTGAGTAATGCTATTGTATTAGTAAGAGGTTCTATACGTCCAAAAGATGGATATTTTTTAAGGGCAGAGAGCTTTTATAATGTGGCAAGCCAGATAGACAACTATGAAAGAGATGATCCAGGATATCTATCTTACTTTGGTGGGAAATCTTTACATAAACAATCTCATGGGGAAAGTTTCTTGGCACTGATTCAAAATAGATTTCACAAGGAAGGGCTATATTTACTGGATGAGCCTGAAGCAGCCTTGTCCCCACAAAGGCAATTAACTTTGTTAATTACGATTTGTCAATTGGCGAAGGGAGGCGCACAGTTTATTATTGCAACCCATTCTCCCATATTACTTGGAGTTCCGGACGCAGATATTTTGTCCTTTGACGGCGGCACTATTAAACATATTAGCTATGAAGATACAGAAAGTTATCAGATCACTGAGCTGTTTATTAATAACAAAGAGTATTTACTTAATAAATTGCTGAACGAAATTTAAATACAACAATAGGTACAGTTCTTTCATCATATATTCCGACCACAAAATTCCAATCATTATGAGAAAATATAATTAAATAATAAGGCTTTATATTGAGGATATGTTTGGAATATAAAATGAAACATGCCATAATTTTAATTTATAAAAATTATGGCATAAAAGGGAGTGTTTCATATTTCGTGTAAATGGATTTTTGGATTAAATAATTTTTAAATGTAAATACTAATGGTACAGCATAAATATGGGCAACGCAGAGGTGCGACCTAAACGCTTGCTGTCTTTATACGGTGATTGGGTAGTCAAATTTGATTGCCCGATTTCTTTTATCACCGGTAAAGCCCAGCGTCATAAACCTCGGGGTGCGGGGCAGAGCCCCGTTATACCGCTTTACTGAACCTATCTTCAAAAAATATCATAAGCTGCCCTATTATCGTTCCCCAATTTCGTACCGGCATACTCCATTTTTTTGTAATTTCCTGAATGGAAAGATACACAGATTTTCTTACGGCCTCATCTGTAGGGTAGGTAGTCTTTGTTTTTGTGTATTTTCTAAGCATCCTATGGAAACCTTCGACTGCGTTTGTAGTGTATATTAATGTTCTAACTTCTTGTGGATACTTGAAATAGGTGGATAATTCCAACCAATTACTTCTCCAAGATTTTGCAATTTGTGGATACTTCGAATCCCATTTTTCAGCGAATTCTTCCAAGCGATATTCAGCATCGTCAAGGGTTGGTGCACCGTAAATAAGCTTTAAATCAGCCATAACAGGCTTTAAGTCTTTGTATGATACATACTTGGTTGAATTTCTTATTTGATGGATTATGCAAAGCTGCTGTTCAGTTTTTGGAAATGTTGCTTCTATTGCCGAGGAGAAACCGGAAAGATTATCTCTGCAAGCTATTAAAATATCAGTAACGCCACGATTCTTCAAATCATTGCAAACACTGGCCCAAAAGCTTGCACTTTCATTTTCGCTTATCCAAATACCCAAAATTTCTTTCTTTCCTTCCATATTAATAGCTAAAACTGAATAGACACATTTATTGATAATATGGCTATCCTTGCGTACTTTAAATACTACCCCATCCAAAAATACGATAGGATAAATGGCATCTAATGGACGTGATTGCCATTCCATTACCGCTGGAAGTATTTTGTCTGTAATACGGCTAATTAAACTTGCGGAGGCTTCTACCCCGTATATATCTCTTAGATGATCTTCTATATCTCTATTGCTCATTCCTTTTGCATACATTGCAATGATACGATTTTCTATATCACCAGTTTTAGTTTGGTATTTACCTATCAGCTTTGGTGAAAATTCGCCGTTTCTGTCTCGTGGTATGCTTATTGACAACTCACCGTATTCACTTTCAAGTGT
>NZ_JAWQJF010000164.1:0-14992 GCF_033447055.1 Sedimentibacter sp. | reverse complement strand
TGTAATTCTGCTTACTTTTATGCCCGGGGCTTGCTGGATTTCATATCTAGTAATTGTAGGTCCTTTATTTATTTGGAGTATGTTGCAAGGAATATTGAAATTATTTAATGTTTCAATTAGTTTCTCACCATCCTTGCGCAAATCTTCCTTATCTCCTTTTGCATGCTGAGGTATGGTATCTAACAGAGCTGTTGCTGGCAGTTTGTACTTATCTGCTTTTACACCTGCAATATTTATTATGTCATCTGTAATTTCCCTAGTTTCAAATTTTTCTTTTGTTTTATCTTTTTTTATTTCATGCGTTTCAGTCTCTTTTATTTCTTGCTTTTTAACTTCGGGCACTTCCGTTTCTCTAGATGTGTTTGCATCTGTTTTTTTAAAGTCATCTATTTTTAATTGAGTAATTTCCGCTTTTCTGTTATTGTCAGCGGTCGGACTCAAATAATCATAGATTTTAATATTTTCATTTTCGCTATGTTCGTCTTGTTTTTTAATTACTTTTTCTGCTGATTTTTTATTTTTGTCCTCAGTCTTAATTTCTATAAAAACAAAATTATATATTTCTTTCATAATTTTTTTAAAATAATTAATAAAAATTTTACATATTCCAATAATGCTTTGATTTGTAAGAAATATTATAAATGTAAACATCAATGCTCCCAGAACAATGTATGTACCATTTTTCCCAACAAGTTTAACAAAAATAAATGTGAATATATTTCCTACAATGCCTCCACCTCTGTTAAGTGCAGCTGTATCAACTGAAAATTTAATAAGTTCTTGAAATGCTGTATTTCCTGTAAGAACAGCATAAACAGCTACATCATTCAAAGCGGAATACATAATGTAGCATACAAAAAAACCAATAATTGCAACTATTTGGTTATTATCATTTATTATGATAATATTCAATAATCTCATTACGCCAATAACCAAAATGAAAAACGGAAGTACAGAAGCGCCTTTTCCAAAAGCAGAATGAGTAAATACATTTATTGTACTGCCAATTATGCCTGTTTGATTTTCCTTTGTTGTAACAACTATTAAAAACACTGCAAATGCAACAATAAAAATACCCATTATTTCTTTTTTTAATATTTCTACATTGTCTTTTTTCAAATATTTTGTGCTTGTACTTTTTTTTCTTGTTGTTGTTTTACTTTTTTCTTTACTATCTGTTTTTTGTCTATTTGACATTTTAATACAACGTCCCCCTGTATTTTTCTAACTTTAATTATATCATATGCTAATGCTTATTCGCAACGATTATTTGCAATGCTTCGATCCAACCTTATTTTAAATTATTGTATATTATTTTCTATTAATCCTCTCAGTACTTTCATAGCAGGATTGAATCCACCAATTTCATTTATTAAACCAATTTTAACTACTTCATCTGCATTTAAAACAGTTCCTACATCATTTGCTATTTCATCCGTATCATACATATATTTTAACAAAGTAGCTCTGTCTACATTCGAATTATTTACAATAAAGTTTGTAATACGTTCCTGCATCTTTTGAAAATATCTGAAAGTTTGAGGAACTCCTATTACAAATCCATTTGTCCTGATAGGATGTATCGTCATTGTTCCTGTAGGTGCAATAAAAGAATATCTAGCAGATACAGCAAGAGCTGTCCCAATGCTGTGACCGCCGCCTAAAACCAGAGAAACGGTCGGTTTTGTAATGCTGGCAATTAATTCTGAAATTGCAAGTCCTGCTTCCACATCTCCTCCAACTGTATTTATAAGCAATATTATTCCCTTAATTTGAGGATCCATCTCTGCACCTATAATCATAGGTATTACATGCTCATATTTTGTGGTCTTACTTTGAGGGGGCAATGAGGTATGCCCTTCAATTTCACCAATTATGCTGATGAAGCAAATGTCTTTAACAGGATTTATATCCGTAATACTTCCAACTTGTTTTACATTTTCAATTTTTTGTTCTGAGTCGTCATTTGTGTTGTCGTTATTACTACTTTTCAATAAAAAAGAATTTGTAAAATTTAAATTTTTATTCGAGTTGTTATTATTTCTTTGTCCTTCCACATTATTAAAAGACTGTTGACATTGTTGATGTTGTTGCTGTTGAATATTATTGTAAGTATTTTTGTTTTCCATATTATCCTCCAAAAAAAACAATCAGGTTAGTTATCCTGATTATTCTTTGGAATTTTGATTATTTTATACATAGCTGCAGCGAGAATTATTCGTTTTCAATAATAATCATGTCACTGCCAATTTTTTTTATATTCTTCCATAAAATTTCTTTTTTCTTTGATTCTTTAAAAATTGAAAAGCGTGACGTATTACCAGAAATAAAACTAACAATTTCCCCCGTTTTTTCTTCAATTACTAAATCACAATCTCCGAAAATTCCTAAATTTTCTCCTGTATCTATATTAATAATCTCTTTGCTGTAAAGTTCACTTAATTTCATAATTAAAATTCCCCCAATCTTTAATTAACTATTAAGAATAATTACTTATTTTGTTGTAGTGCTTCCAAAACCACCATTGCGAATACTAGTTACATCATCATCCTCAGTCAAACCGTATTGAACAAATATACCCTGTACAATACCAGCACCTTCATTAATACTAACTGTCTTACATTCATTTGAATCATTAGTTAATTTAATCAAAATGTGACCTTCATTATCTGAAAAATAATAATCAGAATCAATTACCCCAACAGTGTTATTCAATTGCAAACGAAATTTAAAACCTAATCCAGACCTTGGAAAACACATTAAAACCCAGCTTTCTTCAATTCTGGCTCTGATGCCTGTAGGAATTTTTATCGTTTCTTTAGGTTCTAATTTAAATTCCAATGGTGAATAAAAATCATATCCTGCTGAACCAATAGTAGCTCTCTTAGGTAATTTTATTGAATTGTATATTTCTTCCAAATCATCACTTCGTCCAAATGTTTCAATCCAGTCTTTTTTAAACTGCTCAAAACTTACTTTTTCGAATTTAGCTATTGTTCTCATATTTCCACCTTTTATTAAAATTTTTCTCCAAGTACCTTATTTATTTTTTCTTCTATATCATTGTGTTTTTCTAAATTACCTGCAAATGTAATGCTTAATTCATCAATATTAAATAATTTATTTGCAACATTTAAAACATCCTCTAATTTAACGTTATTAATGCTTTCAATAACTTCTTCAGGATATTGAATTTCATTGTATAACAACTCTCTTCTTCCTATTGATGACATTCTACTTGATGTGCTTTCAAGTCCTAGTATATAATTTCCCTTTATCTGCTGCTTAGCCCTTATAAATTCTTTTTCAGAAATATCACCATTTTTGATGCTTTCCATTTCTTTCAAAATTGTTCTTAATGCATCTTCTGTCTGATCATATGACATACCTGCATATATGCTAAAAATTCCAGTATTCGAATAGTTGGATACAAACGAATAAATAGAATATACAAGACCTTTTTTCTCTCTTACTTCCTGGAAAATTCTTGAGCTCATAGTTCCGCCAAACAAATTATTAAGTACAAGCATAGGATAATAATTTGGATCATGCCTTCCTATTGTTTTATTTCCAATACACATATGAAGTTGCTCTAAATCTTTATGCAATCCTACAACGCCTCTCTTGTATTCTGCATCTTCATCAAAATGATTAATATTAGAATTTTGCCAATTTTTAAATTTTTTATTAATTTGTTTTATAAATGTTTCTTCATCAAAGCTTCCTGCAACAGCAACAACAGTATTGTACGGTGAATAGTTTTTTTTCATGTATTCAACTACTTTTTTAGTATTAAAAGTTTTTAAATTTTCTTCAGTTCCAAGGATATTGTAAGCCATAGGACTGTTGTTGAATATTATTTCAGTAAGCTTGTCATGGACAATGTCTTCAGGAGAATCTTCATACATTTTTATTTCTTCTATTACTACAGAAATTTCCTTGTCAATTTCCTCCTGTTTAAACAATGAATTGAAAAACATATCTGATAATATATCAATTGCCTTATTTATATTTTCATCCAGCACTTTAACATAAAAACATGTGCATTCTTTACTGGTAAAAGCATTAAGCTGTCCACCCAAATTGTCTATATCTTCTGCTATTTCATTTGCTTTTCTTTTTTCAGTGCCTTTGAAGAGCATATGTTCGATAAAATGAGACAACCCGTTTGTTTCTGCATTTTCATTGTTTGAACCAACATTAACCCATATTCCAATAGACGCAGATTTTACATAATCTATTTTTTCCATCACTATTCTTATGCCATTATCCAAAGTGTACTTTTTAATCATATTTCCTCCATTTACTTATCATTAGCATGTAGGTTTAAACTACCTCAACAGTTTGTATGTTACCAAACATTCTGTATCTAGTGGAACTGCACCTGCTTCCTATAAGCAGAAAAATAATAATTGCTACAAGAACTATTATTATCAGCCTTCTTATAAATGCTATGTTATTTAAAAAAAATCTCATAAAAATCCCCCTTATAATTATATTTATTACTAAAGGAGTCTATTTATGATTTAATATTTAAATATTATTTATTATTTATTATTTGTATATTATCAAATTTTTACAAAAAATACAACAGTTTTATCTTATCCTTACTGTTATTTGAAAATTTTTAATATCAATAGATATAAAAAATAACAAAATCATGTATTATGATATTGTTATCTTATAGTTACATTATCTGATTATTTGCTTTCAGATTCTTTTAAAGCATCTTTTCTAGAAAGTTTAATTTTGCCTTGTTGATCAATTTCCATTACCTTTACAAGTATTTCATCGCCAATGTTCAAAACATCTTCTACTTTGGCAACTCTTTTGTCTGAAATTTGTGATATGTGAAGAAGTCCGTCCTTATTGTCAGTAAGTTCCACAAATGCACCAAAAGCTGCTATTCTCACAACTTTTCCAAGCATTATTTCTCCAACTTCAATTTCTTTAACGATGCTTTCGATTATTTTCTTTGCTTTGTAAGCACTTTCAACATTTTCAGCTGCTATTAAAACAGAACCGTCATCTTCTATATCAATTTTAACTCCTGTTTCTTCAATAATCTTATTGATTACTTTTCCGCCTGCACCAATTACATCTCTGATTTTATCAGGCTTAATTGTCATTTTGATTATTTTTGGAGCATACTTGCTTACTTCTTCTCTAGGTTTGTCAATACAAGCTAACATTTTGTCAAGAATAAACAACCTGCCTATCAAAGCTTTATTCAATGCTTGTGTTAATATATTCTTGTCTATGCCATGAACCTTCATATCCATTTGAATTGCAGTAATGCCTTCTGCAGTTCCTGCAACCTTAAAGTCCATATCTCCTAAGAAATCTTCCATTCCTTGAATATCAGTAAGTACAACTACATTGTCGCCTTCCTTAATTAAGCCCATTGCAACACCAGCAACAGGAGCTTTAATTGGAACACCGGCATCCATTAACGACATTGTGCTTCCGCATACACTTGCCTGAGAAGTTGAACCGTTTGAGCTCAATACTTCTGAAACGAGCCTTATTGTATAAGGAAATTCATCAACACTCGGAATAACTGGTTCTAATGCTCTTTCTGCTAATGCGCCGTGACCAATTTCTCTTCTTCCAGGTCCTCTTGATGGTCTTGTTTCTCCAACAGAATAGGAAGGAAAATTGTAGTGGTGCATATATCTTTTTGAAGTTTCTTCAGAAATGCCGTCTAATGTCTGTTCATCACTGGAAACACCAAGAGTAGCAACTGTTAAAACCTGTGTCTGTCCTCTTGTGAAAAGTCCTGAACCATGAGTTCTTGGTAAAAGTCCAACTTCGCATGTAATTTTTCTAATTTCATCAATTGTTCTGTTGTCCGGTCTTATGCCTCTAACTAGAATATTTTCTCTTACTTTTTCTTTTACAATTTTGTAAAGAGCATCATCTATATCAGCTGCGCCTTCAGGATATTTTTCCAAGAATATTTCTTTTGCTGTTGCTTTAAAATTATCAATTTTTTCTTGTCTTTCAAGCTTATCTTCTACAATAATTGCTTCATTTATTATAGGAGCTGCGTATTCTCTTATTTCTTGTTCAATAGCTTCATCACATACAAATTTAACATAGTCAGTTTTTTCTTTTCCAACTTCAGCTTTAATAGTATCGATAAAATCACATATTTTCTTTATTTCTTCATGCGCATATAAAATTGCATCAAGCATTTTAGCTTCAACAATTTCATTTGCACCTGCTTCAACCATCATTATAGCATCTTTTGTTCCGGCAACCGTTAAATTCAAGATAGTTAAATCTCTTTCTTTGCTGTTAGGGTTAACTACAAATTCATCATTTATAAGCCCTAAATTAACTGCTCCTGTTGGTCCTTCAAATGGAACATCTGAAATGGACAATGCGATTGATGAACCAATCATCCCTGCTATTTCAGGAGAACAATCCTGATCTACTGACAATACTGTAACAGTTACAGACACATCATTTCTATATCCTTTTGGGAACAAAGGCCTTAAAGGTCTGTCAATCAAACGTGATGTAAGTATTGCCTTTTCACCAGGTCTGCCTTCTCTTTTAATAAATCCTCCCGGAATTTTTCCTACGGAGTAAAGTTTTTCCTCGTAATCAACGCTCAACGGGAAAAAATCTATGCCTTGTCTTGGTTCTTTCGATGCTGCCACATTTGCCATTATAACTGTATCGCCATATTGTACTATACAAGAACCATTTGTAAGCTCTGCAATTTTTCCGACAGTAACTTTTAATTCTCTACCGGCAAGCATGTATTTAAATACTTTCTCTTCCATTAGTACCTCCTTTTTTACTTTTTAATCAGTATTCCAACCAATTTCTCCTTGTGGGCGAAAGTAAGTCGGGCATATTGCAGTTTCGTTCACCAATTTGTTTGCTCCCTTCGGTCGCACATATTGGGAACTCATTGCGTTTGACCTACCGCCGTTTTTTCTTCCCTTCGGTCGAAAAAATGGGGTTAGGGCATAAACAAGAGAGCGGGAATATCCCCGCTCCTTACATTATTTTCTTAATCCTAATCTTGCAATAATGCTTCTGTATCTTTCGATATCATTGTTTTTTAAGTAGTTAAGAAATCCTCTTCTTTGACCAATCATTTGTAAAAGACCTCTTCTTGAGTGATGATCCTTTTTGTTGATCTTTAAATGTTCTGTAAGGTTGTTGATTCTGAATGACAACAACGCGATTTGAACTTCAGGAGAACCTGTGTCTTTTTCATTAATTCTGTACTGCTCGATAATTTGTGTTTTTTGTTCTTTATTCATTTTAAACCTCCATGTTTAAATAATTTATTTCACCATAATCCAAGCAAGACGTTGAGGATTCGTAAAGCTTAGGCTATGGAAACACATTGAATTTTACCATATTATTTTATTTTTGTAAATACAAATTTTATAATTAATATTACAGTATTACACAGCTTTATCCAAAAAAATAATATTTTGACTTTTATCTATGATTTTATCAAATGTAAAAACAGATCCTGATTTATTGGTTATTACAGTTAAAACAACTTTTTTGCCACCTACCATGACACTGTATCTTCCATCAGCAGGTACAATGATACTGCTTTTATTATCTACAAAACAAATATTTTTATTATAATCCATTTCTATTTCCTCATGAAATATAGTATAATTATTTACTAAAAGATTATTTGCTTCATGAATTTTACCTTCTTTTAACAAACTGCGCACTAATGTGCTGCTGACTAAAATTCCATTGTATTTAACCGGATAAATTTCTTCAACTTCATAACCGTACTTTTCTTCAAACCCTTTTAATGTGATTATATTTCCACTGGCTTTATAGCCAAAAGAAAAGTTGTATCCTACTACAATATTTTTTGCATTGTATTTACCTATAAGAATTTCACTGATAAATTGTTCTTGAGAATACTTAGATACAACATCATCAAGTTCGATTTCAACTACTTCTGTTACATTATATTCTTTTAGTATTTCCAATTTTGTATTTTGACTATTTATGTATTTAATATTGAATGTAGATTTTTTTAAATCTTTCTTTATAAATTTAAATGTAATAATTATGCTGTCTTGATTAGTTTCATGGCTTAAATCAATCATCCTTCTTATTAAAGTGTCATGTCCTATATGAATGCCATCGAAATTACCAATTGCAACACATGATGCGTTATTTCTTTCCATTAATTTCACCTGCAGCTTACATTAACATTTTTTCTACTTTAATCATATTTTCTCGTACCTTTCTCCCAATACCTACAAGCTTATTTTTACTATATATGTAAAATTCTTCACTTGTCAACGCACTTGTATTCGAAGATACCTCATTCCCGGCTATAAGCCTTTCATAATTAATTTCATCAACAATTATATGATCTAAAACGTAAATTTTATCTATCGGAATAAGACATCCATACAATCTGTTATTATCTTTTAAGAATTTAAGTTCTTCAAGAGTTACAGAATTTTCAATATGTAAACCTTTTGCTTCGGTTCTTACTAGAACACCCATGTATCCTAAAGTACCAAGACGTTCGCCAATATCATTGCAAAGGGTTCTCATATATGTTCCTTTAGAACACTTTACTTGCAAAAGCACTCTTTCGCCTTCGTATTTCAATAATTTCAGTTCTTTTATATAGACTGTCTTACCTGGCTTTTCAACTACTATATTCTGTCTTGCATATTCGTAAAGTTTCTTGCCATTAAGTTTTACAGCTGAATATGCCGGAGGAACCTGTAGCTGTTCGCCTTCAAATTCTTTTAATGTTTTTATTAAATCTTCATAATTCACATGGACATTATCCGTTTTTTTTACCATTTTTCCATAGCTGTCTTGTGTATCTGTGCTTTGTCCTAAAATCAATTCACAAATGTACGTTTTGTCGCCATTCATTAAATATTCGCTTAATTTTGTACCTTTTCCAACACAAATAACTAAAACACCAGCTACATTAGGATCCAGCGTTCCGGCATGACCAACTTTTTTCATATCCAATATTTTACGCACAGAACTGACCACGTCATGAGATGTCATTCCAGTAGGTTTTAAAATATTTAATATTCCGTTCATTATTCTCCAAAATACACTTTAAAATTATTTACTATTATTTTTTTAGTATTTTCAATTGTATCATTAATTTCAAAACCAGCAGCTTTTGCGTGACCGCCACCACCATACTGCAAAGATACTTCAGCAACATCTATATTGCTTTTAGACCTTAAGCTTACTTTTGTACTTTTGCTTTCAGATTCTTTCAAAACACAAGAAACTTCAACTTCTTTAATTTCTCTTATGAATTCTACTACACCGTCTATGTCACCCATTTCAACATTGTTACTTTTAAGAATTTCTTGAGTAATGCAAGCAATGCCAAATTTATTGTCATAGTAGAGTTCTAAACCGCCTATACAATCAATAAACGCCTTAACTACATTTGAAGGCTTTGAGTTGTATATAATATTGTCTATTTCTGCAACATCAACTCCAAGATTTAAGAGTTCTGCAATCTTACTATGAGTGTGACTACTTGTATTTGAATAACTGAATTTCCCTGTATCAGTTAAAATTGCTATATATATGTATACCGCTATTTCTTTAGTTATTTCCATCCCTGAAATATTCATTATATCATACAAAAGCTCACCAGTTGAGCTTATTTCTGAATCTATAATATTTATGTCCGCAAAACTGTTATTTGTTTTATGATGATCAATACAAACAGATTTTTTAGCATGATTAATGATATCTTTGAATTTTCCAAGTCTTTCTGCATCGCTACAATCAAGAATAAAAAGAACATCATACACGATATTGTCATATTCTTTCTCTTTCATTATTACGCCATCTTTTACAAAGGTTTTATAATTAAAAGGAATTAATCCGTCAATATAGACTGTAACATTTTTATTTAATGGTTTCAAGAATTCATATAGGGCCATCACTGACCCTATACAATCTCCATCAGGGGCTTTGTGTCCAGTGATACAGATATTGTCAGAATTATTTATAATTTCAAATATTTCCTTCACCTTATTCGTCATCAGATTCATTTTCAGCCTTCCTGCTCGCTTCTTCTTTTATAACTTTATTTATGAGATTACTCATATAAAAACCTTTTTCAATTGAGTTATCTTGTTCAAATAGCAACTCTGGAGTTAGGCGTAATTTTATTCTCTTACCAACTTCCCTTCTTATAAATCCTTTAGCATTTCTCAATGCTTCAAGAGTTGGTTTAATATCTCCATAAACAGAAATATAAACTTTGGCAAATTTCAAATCCTCTGTTACATGAACATCCGTAACACTCATAAGTTCTGATATTCTGGGATCCTTTACTTCATTTCTGATTATTTCAGATATAACTTTTTTCATTTCACCCGACAATCTTTCATTTCTTCTGTTTGCCATGTTATACCCTCTTTCTTAACTTACATCAACATTATCTTTTTATTTCTTCCATAATATAAGCTTCCAATGAGTCGCCTTCTTTTATGTCGTTGTATTTTTCTAAACCTATTCCGCCTTCATAGTTTGAATTCAATTCAGACACATCATCCTTAAACCTCTTTAAAGATGCAATAGTTCCATCATGAATAACTATATCATTTCTCAAAACTCTTATTTTTGATTTTCTTGTTATTTTTCCGCTTGTTACATAAATACCTGCCACTACTCCAATATTAGGAACCTTGAATGTCTGACGTACATCAGCTCTTCCAAGAACAACCTCTTTATATATCGGTGCAAGCATACCTTTGACTGCTTGCTGAATATCTTCAATTGCCTGATAAATTATGTTATAGGTACGAATATCAACATTTTCTTTTTTCGCAAGTTCCATTGCTGCAATAGATGGTCTTACATTAAAACCTATTACAATAGCATTAGATGCTGATGCCAACATAACATCATTTTCATTTATTCCACCTACACCGCCATGTATAGGATTAACTTTTACTTCATCCATACTTTGTTTTAAGAGAGATTGTTTAACAGCTTCAATTGAACCACTTACATCTGCTTTAATAATTATATTTAAATCCTTTACTTCACCTTTTTGTATTCTGTCAAACAAGTCATCCAAAGAAACTTTTGATGAAACATTCATGTTTTCCATATGCCTTTTATCTTTACGTTTTTCTGCAATATTTTTAGCATCTTTTTCATTTTCCATCACTACTAATATATCTCCAGCTTGAGGAGTTGCAGACAATCCAAGAATTTCCACCGGCACAGATGGACCAGCTTGATTTATTCTTTTTCCTTTACTGTTAAACATAGCTCTTACTTTGCCATAAGCGCTTCCAACAAGAACAACATCACCTTTATTTAAAGTGCCTTTTGAAATCAAAACAGTTGCAACAGGGCCTCTTCCTTTATCAAGCTTTGCTTCTATAATAGTTCCCTTTGCACTTCTGTTTGGATTTGCCTTAAATTCCTGTACTTCAGCAACCAATAGAATCATTTCCAACAAATCTTCAATACCAATTCGCTGTTTTGCAGATACAGGAACAAATATTGTATCTCCGCCCCAATCTTCAGAAATTACGCCTTGTTCAGAAAGTTCTTGTTTAACTCTATCAATATTAGCAGCTGGTCTATCAATTTTGTTAACTGCTACTATTATTGGCACGCCTGCGGCTTTAGCATGATTTACTGCTTCAATAGTCTGAGGCATAACACCATCATCTGCTGCTACTACTAATATTGCAATATCAGTTACTTTAGCGCCTCTGGCTCTCATGGAAGTAAAAGCCTCATGACCAGGTGTATCAAGAAATGTAATTTTTTTGCCTTTAATTTCTACCTGTGATGCACCTATATGCTGAGTAATTCCTCCGGCTTCTTGTTCTGTAACTGACGTATTACGAATTGCATCCAATAAAGATGTCTTGCCATGATCTACGTGTCCCATTACTGTTACTATAGGAGCTCTAGGCAATAAAGTATCTTCAGGATCCTCATCATTTTTAAACATTGAATCTTCTAAATTCTGAAGCACATCCACTACTTCAACTTTTGAAACTTTTGCCCCTAATTCTTCTCCAATTAGTACAGCAGTATCAAAATCAATTTCCTGATTCATATTAGCCATAATTCCAAGAAGAATAAGTTTTGAAATAACAGCATTTACAGGTACACCTAATTTGTCAGCGAATTCTCTTACTACTATAGGTTCTTCAATTTCTATATTTTTAACCTTAATTTGATGAACTTTTTGTTCTTGCTCAACAGGTTTTTGCTGTTGGAACTGTTGTTTATTTTTTTGACCGCTGTGATTCTTTCTATTATTATTATTATTATTATTATTATTATTGTTATTGTTGTTGTTGTTATTGTTATTGTTATTGCTATTGTTTCTATTATTATTGTTATTTTTGTTTGCTGCATTTTGTTGTGCAGGTTTTGAAGCAGTTTGATTTGATTGTATTGATTTTTTAATCGGCATAATTAAGCTTTTATCAACTTTTTTTAATTTAGCCTGATTTAAATCTATCTTTTCATCTACTAATGGTTCATCGTCAATTATAATATTCTTACCGCCTTTAACCGTCTTAGCTTTTTTATTATTATTTATTAAATTCAATGCCTTCCTGAGTCTTATAACTTCAAGGTCTGAAATTGTACTCATATGGTTTTTAATAGTAATACCTAGCTCTTGTTCTGCTATACTAACCAAATCTTTACTATTCATATCTAATTCTTTTGCAAGTTCGTATATTCTCATGCAACCACCTCCGGTTTATACGTTATTTAATATATAAGATGCAATGTTTATGTCTCTGATTGACGCAACACCCACCATCTTCTTCCCGAGACTTTTACCCAGGAGTTCCTTTTCTCCATATTCAACATATTTGCAGTTATATTTCTCGCAAACAAATTGGATATTTTTTTTAGTTTTATCAGATGCATCTGTTGTTATTAAAACTAAAGCACTTTTGTTTTTTTCAATATCCGAACAAGTTACATCAAAACCAATTGCAACTTTTCCGCCTTTTCTGGCAATACCGATTATCGAATAAATTTTATCATTCATTCTTTGAAATCTCCAGTTTTAAAGCTTCATATACTTCTTCCGGAATTTCAGATTCAAGAGATTTTTGTAACCTCTTTGATTTTATTGCTTTATCCAAACAATCAGTTTTTTTACAAATATATGTACCTCTGCCATTTAGTTTTCCAGTAGCATCAAATTTTATTTCATTGTCTTTGTTTTTTACAATTCGACACAGCTCTTTTTTTGGAAAGCTTTCCATGCATCCAATGCATTTTCTCAAAGGTATTTTGCGTGTTTTCATATTTCCTCCTTAGAGTATCTTTCCTTTTCTTGTGATTCGCTTATTATATCAATTCTCCAGCCTGTTAATTTTGCCGCCAGTCTTACGTTTTGTCCTTCCTTACCTATTGCAAGAGAAAGTTGATTATCCGGAACGACTGCTACTGCACTTTTTTCCTTTTCACTCACTGTAACTTTTACTATCTTAGCTGGTCCAAGACTATTGGAAATAAATTTTTCCGGATTTTTATCGTATATTATAATATCAATTTTTTCCTGACATATTTCGTCTATTATATTTTTAACTCTGGAACCTTTATTTCCAACACAAGATCCGATTGGTTCAACATTAGGATCATTAGTAAAAACAGCTACTTTAGATCTTGAACCAGCTTCCCTTGCGATTGAAAAAATTTCAATAATTCCGTCATGTATCTCAGGAACTTCAAGTTCAAACAATCTTTTCACAAGATTAGGATGACTTCTTGAAAGCATTATGCTTGCACCTTTCCCGGAATTCTTAACTTCAACAATAACTGTCTTAATTCTGTCTCCCAGATTATATTGTTCACCAGGTATTTGTTCGTTTGCAGTAATTATACCTTCAATTTTTCCAAGATCAACATAAATATTTCCTTTGCTTTCTCTTTGAACAACTCCTGTGAGTATATCCGACTCTCTACCATAAAACTCGCTGAATATAGATTCTCTTTCAGCTTCACGAATTTTTTGAAGAATTACCTGTCTTGCTGTTTGTGCAGCTATGCGTCCAAAATCCTTTTTAGGTTTAATTTCTATTTTGACAATATCACCATATTCATATTTAGAATTAATAGTCTTCGCCTCTTCTAAAGAGATTTCCTGACTGTTACTTTCTACTTCTTCTACAACTGTTTTATCCTGAAATAATTTATATTCTCCGTTTTCCGCATCCATCTCAATACTGAAATTAGTTGCTTTGCTAAAATTTTTCTTATATCCAGTTTCTAATGCAGCTCTTATAGCCTCCAAAACGACATCTTGGCGAATTCCCTTTTCTTTTTCAAGTTCGCTTAACGCGTTTAAAATTTCTTTGTTCATTTAACATCCTCCACTAAAAATCCTCTAGAACTTTATTGATTTTCGAAACATCCTTAAGTTCAATTGTTGTATTTTCTTCGCCCATTTTTATTACTATAATACTTTCCTGTTTTTCTATCAATATACCTTCAATAGACTTTTTACCGTCGATAGGTTTATAAAAATTTACATTCACCAGTCCACCTATGTTTTTCTGATAATCAGCATCTGTTTTAAAAGGTCTTTCAAGTCCAGGGGAAGATACCTCCAAAAAGTATTGTTCTTCTATTAGATCAACCTCATCAAGTTTTTTATTTAAAACTCTGCTTACATCGGCACAATCATCGACAGTTATTCCTTCCGATTTATCAATGTAAATTCTCAAGTATTTAAATGGCCCCTCTTTTACATATTCAACATCTACAAGCTCAATTTCGGAAGACTTTATAACATCATCCACAATTTTTCGAACTGCTGCTTCTATAGATTTTTTGCTCATACTCTCTCCTTTTCCCATAGTTGTAACTCTTAAGTATACAATCAGAAAGAGTGGGCTACCCCACTCTTTCTGTCCAAAATCATCTTTTAATGATTGTAACACAAAATTTATTAAAAATCAAACAAAATTATTTAAAAACGATTATTTTT
>NZ_JAWQJF010000163.1:0-21050 GCF_033447055.1 Sedimentibacter sp. | reverse complement strand
CTTTTACTTTACAAAAAGGAGATTAAATGACTACAACAACAGCTATAAAAGCATTTGAACCGACTAAAATATTTACATATACAAACGGAATGTTAGATTCTTTAATGCCCGTTTTATATATAATTTTAGGGTTAGCATTGGCATTTATAATTTATAACTTAATAAAAAATAATTTTAGATAGGAGGAAATTATGGAAGAGCAGATTTTATTATACTTTATAATTGGTTTTCAAATAACGCAGCTTTTCGTACTAATTAGAGGGGCACAAAATGGAAATTAATTTAAATACTGTTGTAGCTGTTGTATCAGCGGTATATGTTACCTTTACATTATATTTCATACTTGAAAAATTCAAAATAAAGGATTGATGAAATGGATATAACAACACAATTTATATTTTACATGGCTGTTAGCCTATGTTTTGCAGACCTGGCATTTTATATCATACGAAAGTTCTTAAGATTCTCTGAATCAATGATTAATACGAAATTCAATTTTGGCAAAATAAAAGTGAAGGGAGATAATTAATGTTTATAGTAATCAACAACGATAATGTAACTATTAAAAAAAGTCTTAAGCTATTAAATAAAAAGCTAAAAACAGACTTTAAACACGAAGATTTCAAAAATCTTAATAATAACTACATTTTGAATATTGATAACAAAGACCTGGATTATAAGCATGATGTTTACGAACTTAACAAAGTTTTCGTAAATAAGCTATATAAAAAAGATAATTCAAACATTATAAATTATGCTTTCTTTGTTATCATGCTGCTACTTTTAGTTATTACTATGTCAAGTGTTTCTGGTATATCCGGAATGCTTACACAAGTAATAGAGCAGCTCCCAAAGGGGGCGATATAATGTCAAAAAGATTTCCATATAATATTGATGGAATATGTGCATTGACTGATGATGAATGTGATGTAGATACAGATACTGATACTTCATGTTTTGAATGTTCTACTTGCCAGGAAATTGAAACAAAAGGGGATGATTCAGAATGATTGATTTTGAAAAAGAATTTAATGAATTCATAACCAACTCAAACAGCAATGACCCTATATCGTCAATACATAGCTTGTTTCCTTCTTTATCTGATAATCAGATACAAATTTACTCACAAATAGAATACATGGCAAATAAGTACAATTCAACGCCTATAAAAGCATTTCTAAGTACTTATGTTAGGTATAAAAAAGCAAATAAGAATATGACTTTCTTTAATTCAATGAGTTTTAGAAAAACACTTGAAAGTTATTCACTTGCTGAACACCTGAAAGGGGTTAAGATAGCAAGTCAAAATATGCAAAGTGAGGAAAAATAACAATTAAATTTATTTATGACTAAAATGCTGTGCATTAGACAAACATTAAATAAATGGCTCAATGCCTGCACTGAAATTAATTAGTGATAATGTAGTGATTTGTAAAATGCTGTGCATTAGACAAACATTAAATAAATGGCTCAATGCCTGTAATGAAATTAATTAGTGATAATGTAGTGATTTGTAAATGAAAAATAACAATAAAATTTAAAATTTATGAATCGTAATATTAAAATATTCGTAATCAAAAATATGACTATTTAAATATTTGATTTACGAAAAACTTGGCCCGGGTTCCGGAGCTTAAAAGCGTAGCGTTTTTCCTTCGTAGCGAAGCGAAGAGGAAAATTTAAGCTCCAGGACCCGGAAACAATTTACCTATAAAAAAAAAACAAAAAAATCTTTTAGAGGTTAAAAAATGAGCGGTTCAATTAATTTAATAGCTGGTATGCAGAGAAGCGGAAAAACATTTCTAGCTGCATTAATTGCTACATATTATCAAAAAAAATACAATATCCCTGTTTATACAAACATGGATATTGAAGAATTTATTAAAATTAGTTATTTATCAGATATGCCTATTGATAAAGAACCAAAAGTTTTGCTGTTAGATGAATTACATTTCTATCTAAACAGCAGAAACTTTAAAACACAAGCTGATTTTATATACTTCCTTAATACAGTTTGTAAAAGAAATATACTATTTCTTGCAACATGTATACATCCGGATATGATAGATAAAAATCTACGTATCCAATTAAATTATTTTACACTCTGTAAAAGTGATAATAATAATTTACACTATAAAATATTTGATGTACAAAACCAAACAAATAAAGAAATACACTTTAGAAAAGAACCAGGACTTTTCGACTATACAAACTATGACACAACTGAAATTCCATTGACATTTCATTTTGACATAGATAAATACATCAAATTAAACGAAAACAAAAAATATTTCAACTAACAAAAAATACTATATATATATACAAAAATATAATATTAATAAATAATATTAAGGGTTACGAGGTTAGGCTCATGTGCGCTACAGCGAAAGAGGCGAAACTTAAAAAAAATAAATTGCCCTGCTGCAAGCGCAGCGAGCAGGGCAATTTTTATAACGACAATATTATTAACAATTTATTTATTTAATCGCCATAATTTCATTGTGGCGCACACGCGGGGCTAGTCTGATTGCATGGGTGGTATGCGTAAGGGAAAGTCAGTTCTTTTATGAAAGAGTAAATACTTTGTAGGTAGGGATGTAAAGGGAAAGGATACGGGTCAAAGAGTTCCCTTATTCATTAAGTTAGGAGTTTATATGATTGTACTTAGAAAAGGTTTAAATATAACTCAATTAAAAATTATAGCATTAATTTTTATGATCATAGACCATATATGTTTTTTCTTTCCTTTCTTAGATATACCTATTTGGTTTAGGTATATTGGTAGGCTGTCATTGCCAATATTTATATTTGCAATAACAGAAGGGTACTATTACACAAAAGATAAGAAAAAATATATAACCAGGCTTTTAATCAGTTCAATAATTATGTTTATTATAAACTATATTATTAACTTGATTATGCCACGTCCTGATGGCTTCATATTAAAAAATAATATATTTGCTACTTTGTTTTTTATAGTTTTCTATATTTATTGTATGGACAATATAAATTTAAATAGAAAAAATTTAAAATGTTTATTGTATTTATTAATGTTTCTTTTAACTTTACCAATAACATTTTTTATTGAAGCAGGTACTGTCTTTATATTTCTTGGTGTTTTTATGTACTATTCAAGAAATAAAAGATATTTGCAAATATTTATTTACTGCTGCTTTAGCATTTTATTTTTAAACAGCTATCAGATTTATATGATATTTGCAGCTCCATTATTTTATTTATATAATGGCCAGAAAGGAAAAGGATTAAAATATCTGTTTTACGTATTTTATCCGGTTCATATTTATATTTTTTACATAATTTCATATTTTATTTTGAAAGGGGTTAACTAATATGTCAAAAGAAACGATTCAAAATTACACAGAAAAAATTAAGGTTTATGAAAAAGACATAAAAGATAATTACATTAATATAGCTAGATGCTTAAATGAAATTAAGATTTATAATTATGTTTCAGGAACTGAATATAAAAATGTTTATGACTATGCTTTAAATGAATTTGGTTATGAGAAAACAAAAACAGTATATTTAATATCTGTTTATGAAAAATTTTTCGCTGATGAAGTCAGGCAGCATGTAGCATTTTCAAATTTGAAGTATGGTAAATATTCTATTACTCAATTAAGATACATGCAAAATTTTACAGATGAAAAATTAAATCAATGTGACCCTGATATGTCAGTCAGAAAAATAAAAGAAATAAATTGTAATTTGGTTACGCGCGTAACCAGCATTGACGTTGAAAAATCAGACATTTTAAAAAATCAAAATGTAATTACTGGTGTTTTCCCGGAGAAGAAAGAGGAAAAAACTATAATTGTTTCAGAGATGCCAAAGATGCAGGTTCAGGAAACAACAACAGTAATTACTGAAACATCAGTTACTCAACAAAATGATGATTTTGTGACATCTTCACCTGAAGATTTTTATATTAAAAAATTAACTGATTTACAGGAAGAAAATATAAAATTTCAAGTTAAAATTAAGAATTTTGAAAATAAAGTATCAGATTATGAATATCAAATTGAACAAAAAATTGATGTTATAAAAGAAAATTTTTCTGTTTTAAATTATGTTTATAATCAACTTTCTAATCTTAATATTAAAGCTACTGAAAATATTAAAGATGAAATTTATCATTATACTGCAGAAGGTAAGCTTCCAAATAAACTTAATTTCATACAAAATGTAATTTAGGGGGTTAATATGAAAAATAAAAGATTTATATTAATAGATCCTTCAGGTGAATATATCATTTATCCAAAACTTAAAGATGAAATTAGTCATCCTGACTCTTTAATTATTAATAATTATTTAATTGATAATTTAATTAATAATGTATCATCAATTGATTTATATGATTATGTAAATAAATTTCTAGATGATTACGATTGGATATTGAATAGAGATTTAATAATTAAGGAAATATGTTTAGAAGTATTTATTAGAAAACATGGATTGAATTTAACGTCGGGTACATAGTATTACCCGACGAGTGTCTCATATATGAGAATTTTTGATAAAAAACATCAAAATGATGAGGTGTTAAATTGATAGATACAGTAAGTTTTTTAACTCCAAAAATACCACAGTTATTTGTAGACAAAATAAAATTAAAGTTAAAATTATATAATTGTATTGATTGTGATACCGGAGAATTAATATATCAATTTTCAACCGGTTCAATAGCTGGTTCTTATGACAGCAGCATTAATATAAAAATTAATGTAGACAACTCAATAAAAATAACATGTTCATTACATAAAGTTATTCTTGGTTATAACATAGCTTATGGTTCAGACAATTTAATATTGTTAGCAAATTGTTTAAAAAAGATATTGTATAAAGCATTTGAGGTAAAGCTCCCTGATGTTATGACTTGGGAACTGATGCAAATAGATTATACTTTAACATTTAATCTTGGTAGCCAGGAGAATGTAGAAAGTTATGTGAATAGTTTAAAAAATGTAAGTTATTGCAGACGTGAAGCAAAGCATTATAATAATAATGGATTGCAATTATAAGGTGCAACAACAGTAGTAAAATTCTATAATAAGCAAAAAGAATTTATTGCACATGATTACAAAAAAATTAAAGATTTTGCTGGGCAAGAAAAAGCGGATGAACTTATTGATTTAGCACAAGGTCTTTTGAGAGTAGAAATTTCTATTCGTAGTCGTAAAATTAAACAGATTTTTACAAAAACTATTTATAGAAAACAAATGCAGAAGTTTTATAGAAAAGCTATTGAACAATACGGTCTCCAAAGCGATAATGTTCAATCTTTAGAACATATATTAACTAAAAATAAAGTAACACTAAAAGATTTTAATATTGAAAAAATAATTAAAATTTGGGAAAGTGAGGTCTTAAAAGTGTTGAAAGATAAAAATGATATTGTTCTGGTAAATAAAGATAATTTAGTATTAGAAAAATTAAGAGAAAATTTCAGTACTCGTAAAGTTAGTGCAGCATATACATTTTGGACATTGTTAAGTACCAGGGGCGAAGAATATGTTAAATCTTTATATAAGGCTGCTACATTTTATAGATTACGTAAAGATTTAATTAATTCCGGAATAAGCTGGAAGGATACAAATATATACGTAGAAACTAATCATAAAGTTATAGCATTTAATCCTTCTTTAAATTCTGAATTTCTTTATGACTTAAATAAGCCTAATTATGAATTTAAAGAAAAAGTATATAATTTGTTGAAGGTGATTTAATTGTTAGTACAAGATTTTTTAAACAACTGGGTTAGTACATACGGAAAGTATAATCTTAAAGTAACAACAAGTAATGAATACATCAGGCATATTAACCAATATGTTAATCCTAGAATTGGCCTGATAGAAATTGAAAATTTAAAGCCTTTGCAGTTGCAAAATTTATATTATGAATTGCTTGATTCCGGAAGGCAACGCGGAGATTTAACAAAGCCTTTAAATGCAAAAACTGTTTTACAAACTCATAGAATTTTACATAAAGCTTTTAAGAATGCTGTTCAATTAGAATTAATCAATAGTAATCCAGCTGATGCTGTGGACTTGCCTAAGAAGAAAAAATATAATTATAATATATTGCTTGGCCAGGATTTAAAAGATTTTATTGAATCTTTTAAAGGTACACATATTTATAATGGTGTTATGCTTGCTTTGCTCCTGGGACTTAGACGCGGTGAGCTTCTGGCCCTACAATATAAAGATATTAATTTAACTGAACATGATGTTATAATCAATAAATCTGTTGTTAATGGTAAAGGTTTTATTAAATTAGATACTACTAAAAATGATAGTAGCAATAGAATTATAGCTCTTTCAGATGATATGATGAAGTTTTTAAAAGTTATAAAAGATAATGCTCTTAATAATTCAGAAGAAAGTTTTATAATTCAAAATATACGCGGTGAAATGTACAATCCTGCTTCCTTCTCCAGGCTTTATACTTGGACCAGGGATAATAGGAATTTGCCAAAGGTTCGTTTCCATGATTTAAGACATATACATGCTACTATTCTTTATCAGAATGGAATAAAAGCTAAAGTAATCCAGGAGCGTTTAGGGCATAGTAATATTTCTACAACATTAGATATTTATACTCATCTTTTTAAAGAAGATCAAGTAGCTGCTGCTGAAATTATTTCAGACAAAATATTTTATTAGGAGGTATTTATATGGCAAATAAAGAAATACATGAATTAAAAATATTACCTGAATATTATGATTTGATTGAAAAGAAAATTAAAAATTTTGAAGTTAGATATAACGATAGAAATTTTAATATTGGTGATATTTTATATTTAGAAGAATTCAATTTAAATGGATATACTGGACGTAAATTAATTCGAGAAATTAAGTATATTTTAAATGATGATAATTATTGTAAAAAAGGTTTTGTAATTTTACAAATATAACACCAACGGATAATTTAAAGCATAATAAAAAAGAGACCTTAAAAAAGTCTCTTTTTCTTTGAAATTTGGTGCCGTAGAAGGGACTTGAACCCCCACGGTATTGCTACCAACGGATTTTGAGTCCGTCACGTCTGCCATTCCATCACTACGGCGCGACCACTTTGATATATTAGCATATTCCAAAACAAAATGCAAGCTTTTTTAAAAAGTTTTTTTAAATATCTCTTGGTAACTTTAATTATTTTTCTCCAGTATTCAAAATCACTATACAACAGTGTTTCGTCCTCTGTTTTTTGCTTCATACATGTTTTTGTCAGCACGCTTAATTAACTCTTCAAAGCTAATTTCTTCTGAGTCCATCGTGTAAACGCCCATACTTACAGTTATATTAATTTTATTGCCTTGAAATGTTATTTCTGTTTTTTCTATTCTTTTCCTTACAACCTCTGCTATCCTGTGCGCAGCTGCACTGTCAGCTCCAGGCAATGATATTAAAAATTCATCTCCACCATATCTGGCTGCCCAGTCAAAACCTTTTCTAATGGATGATTTCATTATTTTACTTATTTCCTTTAAAATCAAATCTCCTGCAATGTGTCCGTAAACATCATTAATCTGTTTAAAATAATCTAAATCCATTAAAATAATAGAAAGCATAGTTTTATTGGACAAAGCAAAGTTCATATCAATAGGCAACATCTCATTTAAGTGCCGTCGATTATAAACATTTGTCAATTCGTCTGTTATTGCTTTACTGTTTAAGTCATCAATTATTTCTTCGATTTCCGAAGCATTTTTTTCATAAATATTTGGAACAATATTTAATTTTGTTATATTTTTCAACATTTCCATTACATACTTTTTGTCATTAATTTTTACAGGGCTTGATGTAACTAAATAGATTTCTTCATTCCTGAATCTAACTTTCATAAATGTATTATTCTCATTCAACGCTCTGTAAGAAATACAATTTTCGCAAGACATTCCTTTTTGCCAAAAGTCATAACAATGTATTGAATTGTTAATTTCATTAGTTTCTTCATCGCTGATTATAATTTTACGAACCGGATCCACAATACGAATAAAATCGTAAAGTCCTTCAAAATTTGACATTACATCAATAACTTCTTGTGTACTTTTAAAACTCATCTAATTTTCCTCCATTGAAATGTTTGCTATTTCTCCAGTTTCCTCAAAATCATTCATGTCAACTTTTGATATTCTGTCAAATTTTTTCTCTATTTTATTAGATGTTATATTTATTTTATCTACGTCATCCGAAACTCTTTTTATATCTTTTGCAAGGGAGTCCCATCTATCTTTATACAATTTAAATTCTCTTCCTAATTTATTCAGTTCATCATGAATTATACCTGCATACTTTTCTCTTTCCATATTTCGAAGAACAACCTGTACTGTAGACAACACTGCCATCAGTGTTGTTGGTGATGCCATCCATACTTTTTTCTCACTGGCATAATCTATCAAATCCTGGTGATATGCATTTATTTCAGCAAATATTGCTTCCGCAGGTATAAATATCATAGCTTGTTCAGAGGTTTGTCCCTGTATTATGTATTTTGAGCAAATGTCATTTATATGCTTTTTAACATTTGTTTTAAAATCTCGTGCATACTGTTTTCTTTCAAAATCAGAATAATTTTTATCTATCATTCGCTGATAGTTTTCCAGTGGAAATTTTGAATCTATGCAAAGCATTCCCACAGGTTCTGGAATATGTAGGACTGCATCCGCTATTGTATCATTGGATAATTTTTTTTGCAACTCGAAAATTTTATCATTTTTGTCTCCAAATGCAACTGATAATATGTTGCTTAACTGCACTTCTCCAAAAGTACCTCTGCTCTTTTTGTCTGTAAGAACATCCTGCAAAGAAATAATATTTGTTGATAAGCTATCGATTTTCTTTTGCGCTTCATCTATTTTAGAAAGTCTTTCTAAAATATTGGCAAATGTTTTATTTGTTTTTTCAAACCCTTCGTTCAATCTTTCTTCTACACGCATATTTATTTTGTCAAGATTTGCACCTACTCTGTCAGTAAGAGATAAAAATTTTTCATTTAATGTTTTAGATGTATCAATGCTGAAGTTCATGAAGGATTCCGTCATTTTATTTGTGTTTTTTTCCATTTTCTCTACTGTTTCCAGTTTGTTCATAAGTATTTCTCTCAATTGCTTTTGTTCAGAATCTGATATTTTTTTAGAAACCTGATCTATTAAATTCAAATTATTTTGGCCTAAATTAATTTTAAGTTCAGATATAATATGTTCTTCTAGATTTTTTTTTGATGATTTCATTAATAGAACAAAATTGATTATTAATGATAATACAAGTAATATAATAATTAATGTATCCAAAAAATCACCCCCTAATCCATTCAATATTATAACATTTTCGAACATTTGTCCAATGAAATTTCAATAAAAAAAGACTAAAAAAGGACGATTTGAATCGTCCTCATTGTAAAATTAAATTATATTAAGTTATCTTTCACAAGAACTTCCGCTATTTGAACAGCATTAGTTGCAGCACCTTTACGTATCTGGTCTCCGCAGCACCACAAAACCAACGAATTATCCTGGCTTATATCTTTTCTTACTCTTCCAACATACACTAAATCTTGATCGGAAGTATCAAGAGGCATTGGATATTGTCTGTTTGCCAAATCATCAACTAATTTAACTCCATCTGCTTTTGCAAGCAACTCTTTTGCTTTTTCTACTGTTATTTCTTTTTCTGTTTCTATAGTAATTGACTCAGAATGACTTCTGTAAACCGGTACTCTTACACATGTGCAATTTACCTTCAAATCCGGATTATGGAATATTTTTCTTCCTTCATTCTGCATTTTCATTTCTTCCTGAGAGTATCCAACTTCATCGAAGTCGCCTATTTGTGGTATAACATTGTAAGCAATTTGGTATTGGAATGTTTTTACTTCAGCAGGATTTCCTTCGCTGATATTTGCAATTTGCTGATCCAGTTCTTTAATTCCGTTTACTCCTGCTCCTGAAACTGCCTGGAAAGTCGAAATAATCATCCTATTGATTTTTGAATATTTATTTAGTTCATTCAAAGCTGTCAAAGCTATTATTGTTGAACAATTTGGGTTGGCAATTATTCCTTTATGCTTTTTTACATCTTCTGCATTAACTTCCGGAACTACCAATGGCACATCATCATTCAATCTAAATGCAGAGCTATTGTCTATTACAACCGCTCCTGCTTTTACAGCTGCAGGAGAAAGTACTTCACTAACAAAATTTTCAGCAGCACATAAAACAACATCTATATTCTCAAAAGAATTTTCTGTTGCTTCTTCAATAACATACGTTTTTCCTTTGAATTCTACTTTTTCACCTGCGCTTCTTTTACTTGCCAAAAGTTTTAATTCATTGTACGGAAAATTTCTTTCGCCCATTACTTTTAACATTTCTTGTCCAACCGCTCCAGTTGCACCCAATATTGCTACATTATACTTTTTCATTTCTCTCCTCCAAATTAATATCTATTATATTATACGTTCATAATAAGTTTAAATATATAAAATTTATTATAACAATAAATTTTCTCTTGTCAAGCTTTTTGTTTTTAATTTTATTACATACGTTCCGTCATTGCGTACATTTTAAAAAAAAGGAGCGTATACGCTCCTTAGAATTATATTATACGCAGCGGTGCCGCTGCGTGCTACATTCAATTATTGATTCTCAAATTCTGCTTTTATTTTCCATATATTATTTTCTCTTACAGCTTGCCATTTTACATCATCTTTTTCAATTATTTCTGATGTTTCGCCATTTTTCAATTCTATTTTATAATCTAAATTAACTGTAGCTTTATTGTTACTGCTTGCATCCATTTCGTAATTATAAACTTTGTAGCTCAGCAATCTAATACTTGAAGCTTCCAGTGTTTCTGTAAACGCATCAAAGCTCTTTTGTCTGTCTTCAACCAAAGTCATTAAATACATATAGCTGTATCTGTCTTGCAGCATACCTGATAAATACTTATCCGCAGCATCCGCAGGTGATTTTTCGCTGTAGTCAAGCTCTCCTTTATCCACTGGATATACTGAATTCTTTTCGATTTCAGTTGGCATGAAAGCATATGGATCATAAACATTGCCTGGATTCCATATCATGTATTCATTTATTCCAAGTTCTTTTGCGGCAATTATTTGTGCTCTTACCTTGTCTGGCCCATACTCTAAGCCTGCCCAATCAAAATCCTGAATCCACGGTCTTATTGCAGGAGGATTTTCCATGGATGAATTTTTTTCTATTGCTTCTTTCATAGCACCCTTGACTACAAGGTATGGATTAGAATTTGGGTCTTCCAAGTTGTACCATCCTGTTGAATAATGACTTGGATAAACCATTGGAGCTAAATTATCCACATGTTCTCCCATGAGAATCCATGTCTGACCTATATCTTCAGGATAATCATCCCAAGTCCTTGTTATGATTCCAAATACGTCCGCTCCTAAATTAACCTCATAAGGAGCAAGTTCTTTATTTGCATACTCTAAAAATTCTGCAACCGCTTCATCTTTATCTCTTTCATTTCTTCCCGGAAATTCAGTTATGGGATTATATTTTTTTGCTCCATCCGGAAATCTTACATAGTCAAATTGTATTTCATCAAAACCTAACAATGCCGCTTCCTTAGCAATAGCAATATTGTAATCCCATACATATTTGTCAAAAGGATTAACCCATGGAATATTTCCGCTGTTCGGATCCAGCCATGTTCCACCTGATTTAAGCTGAATGGAATGCTCCTGATTTAAAGTTGCAAAATTCTTATCCTTAAATGCCACAATTCTTCCTATTGTATATACATCATAATCTTTCAAAACCTGAAGCATATTTTTAACATCTTTTATAGGAACAGATGTGTTTTCATTCATTTTTTTTACAATTTCAACATTGGTTTCATAAGTAATAAAACCATTGTCATCTTTTACATTTATAACAAGCCCATTAATTTCAGTTGCAGCTGCGAGACCAACAATTCGTTCAAATTTATTTGCTTTGCCTGCCTCAGCTAAAAGCGAATTAGCTTTTATACTGTCTTTATCAGCAAGTGCTTTTACATAAGCAGCGTATGCGTCTATATTTTCTTTGCTCAGTTCATCTCCGGCAGTATGTCCCGTCGAATACAATGCTTTAATTTCTAAGTTTTTCTTTTCTCGTTGTTGTTCTAATGGAACTAATGGAACATAAAACTCTCCTTTTTCTTCTTTTCGAAGCTTTTCTAATTCTTTTCTTTCAGCGATTTTTTTTTCAAGTTCTAGTTCTGCTTTTTCTTCTTCAGTAATTTCCTGTTCAGAAGGTATTACTTCAACTTCTGTCTGGTCAACGTTATCAGACGGAATTGGTGAATTAGCGTTAACAGTAGTATTGCATGCAGTTAATGCAGCCATTAAAAACAGTAATAAAATTGCATATTTTACATTTTTAAACATAAATCCTCCTAGTAATAATTTAAGTAAATGGAGGGTATACCTCCTATTAATATGTTTATAAAATCATATGCATATAATGCATTATTTAAATTTATTCTAACATAAATTTATTTGTTATTCAACAAACAATGTCTGTTCTTTCGGTATTTGACGCATGTAATATTTTACAGATTTGACAGATGAAAAATTATTCCTTGACTTTAATATTTGCAAAATATATAATTCTTTTATCAAAACAAAGGAGGCAATTATGCTTACTGCAATAGTTGGAATCAATTGGGGAGACGAAGGAAAAGGCAGAATGGTTGATTTATTAGCTTCTGACTACGATGTCGTATGCCGCTATCAAGGCGGAAACAACGCTGGTCATACCGTTATTAATGAATCAGGTAAATTTGTACTTAATCTTCTGCCTTCAGGTATCTTAAGATCTGAAGTAGTAAATATTATGGGCAATGGAATGGTCATTGACATAGAGCATCTTAATAAAGAATTAACTAATTTAAGAAAAGCCGGTATTAAAATCACACCGGAAAATTTAAAAATAAGTGATAAAGCTATCATTTGTCTTCCATATCATGTAAAACAAGATATCTTGGAAGAAGAACGTTTAAAAGATATGAAATTTGGCTCTACAAGAAGAGGCATAGCTCCAGTGTACGGTGATAAATATTTGAAAAAAGGTATACGTATGGGCGATTTATTAAACAAAAAAGCTCTTAAAAACAGGTTGGACCAAGTTGTTACATGGAAAAATCTCATGATTGCCGGCGGTTATAAATCAGTAGAATTTAATCCAAATGATATGTATGACTGGCTGATAAAATATTCTGAAGAACTTACAGATTACATATGTGATGTTGGAGTATATCTTAATGATGCTGTTAAATCAAACAAGAGAATAATGTTTGAAGCACAGTTGGGAGCACTTCGTGACATAGATTTTGGAATATATCCTTACACATCATCATCATCTACAATTGCTGCTTATGCACCTATAGGTTCAGGTATACCCGGAAAAAAACTTGACAATACGATTGGTATAATGAAAGCTTATTCTTCGTGTGTCGGAGAAGGACCTTTTACTTGCGAAATGTCTGGAGATGAAGCAAAAGCATTAAGAGAAGCAGGCGGAGAATATGGTGCTGCTACCGGACGTCCAAGAAGGGTTGGACCGTTTGATATTGTAGCATCAAAATATGGTGTAAGTGTTCAAGGCGCTGATGAATTAGCATTGACTAAAATGGACGTTCTGTCATATTTAGATAAAGTTCCTGTTGTTACAGCATATGATGTTAACGGAACAATTACAAAAGAATTCCCAATGGGAGAAGATTTAAATAATGCTAAACCTATAATCGAATATTTAGATGGATGGAAATGTGATATAGGTAAATGTAGAAAAGAATCAGACTTGCCAAAGGAAGCTCTTGACTATGTTAAATTTTTAGAGAAACAAGTTGGCTGCCACATTAAATATGTTTCTGTGGGTGCTGAAAGAGAAGATTATCTTGTAATGAATAAATAATGAACATTAAGAAATTAAGAAAAGGATTTGTGCAAAGCACAAATCCTTTTCTTAATTTCGTTTAATTTTTGGTCTTATTGTATTCATATAATAATTTATGAACATTGTAAATGCATAGTCATAAATTATAAACATAACTTGTGCTGCAAGTATCATCCACCAATATAGCTTTAATGAAATAAACAAATTCACTGTGAAATACATTGCAATCAATGACAAATTAAAAAATATATATTTTGCTGCAAGTGCAGTTTTATTATTGAGTTTTATTTCTATAAAATGTTTTATCAAGCTGTATAGTCCAAAAAATATTATATATGTAAAAATTTCAACTTTGTTGAAAGATAAAAAGAATCCAAGAATACAGGAAGCTAAATAAAAAACAGTTCCGCTCTTTCCTCCGAATTCCACAACAACAACACCTACAATCAAAGCCGCCACAGCAAAAAGAAAAATTGTGTTAGTTTCAACTATTGATGAAAGTATTATGAATAATTGATTTAATCCTAAAAGCACACCTAAATAGGCCATTTCCTTGCTTTTTAACAGCATGAAATCAAATCTCCTCCCAAGCATTCACACAGGCAGTCTGCACATATAAGATTAGTACAGCAATCTAAAGAGTTTGCAGTTCCTCCACCATAATTATATGCTCTTCTCTGATATGAATTCTGCATATTTGAAATTTGGCTTAAAAAACTTCTGAATTCCATATTGCTTGGCTCCATGGTTACAGCACGCTGAACATACTGCACACCTTGACCAATTGAACCTAAATTCACATAGCATACGCCAACTAAATAATTCCATTCAGCATTTCTGACAGTTGTACTGTTAAGTGATCTTAAGGCATCTTGAAATCTTCCATTAATAATTTGCTGCCTAATAGTGTTCAAGCTGCTTCCCGAAGTATTTTCATACGAACTGTTGTTTTCATAGCTGTAATTTGAGCTTGATGCCGTTTTGTTCATTATTTCATCATATGCCCACTGAATTTCTTTGAACTTTTCTTCTGCTAAATCCTGAAGAGGGTTATTTTCATTCATATCAGGGTGATATTTTTTTGCAAGCTTTCTGTAGGCACTTTTTACTTCATCCTTAGATGCCCCCCTTTTCAAGCCTAGCACTTCATATGGGTCTTTCATTTGTTTATCTCCTTCTTATTCTCTATATTCGCTTTATTTAGTTTATTCAACATTCCTGAGTATATTATATTATCTATTATTGCTTTATCCTGCACCAACGGAAGTTTTTCGATTTCTTCACTCAAAAATGACAAATTGAGCATTAAAAGTTCTTTCGCATATGCTTGTTTATTTTCAACATCTAAATTATTAAATGGATTGTACGATTTATTTTCTTCGTCCTTTTTCATATCCTCATAGGCATCAAGAAAATAAATGTATTTACCTAAAAAAAATCCTGTTTTTCTAAGATTTTTCTCCCACTCGTCTTTTTTGTATAATATAACTTCTTCCATCAAATGACCAAATTCATTTGAAACTGCATCTAAGTCCTGAGAATTGTTTTTTTCAAGCAAAGATATATTATCTAGTCTTTTCTTTATTATTTTGGATTTTTCCGGAAGTTTCAAATTTGATTTTTTAAATTCCTGCTGCAGCGCTTTAGATATTGCAAGCGATTTATAGTCTTTATCATCTAGCCAATTATCAATCATATTGTAATATGACAACATTATGTTAATTGAAGCAGCGTATTCAGTTATTTCATTTTGTATAATAAGTTGTTTTTTGCTTGGATGAGCAATGCATCTTTCATTATATAATTTATTTGCAGGTTCATAAAGAGAACTTAGCAGCAATATAAGAAATGTCATGTCATAATTTAATGTAAACCTGGATTTGTTGCTATATTGCGTTTTCAAACATTTGCACAATCCGCAATAGTATCCCTTATAGCTGTAATATTCCTTGAATTTTAATTCCATTTTATTTATTGTAACGTATCCAAACACATATTTCACTCATTTCATAATTTACTCTAATAATTGTAACAATAATCTTTTGTTTTATCAATACAAATTTATTAATCCCGGCCAACTCTTAGAAGTTTCAACACATTCTCAACTTGAAGCTTTACACCGATTTCCAAACATGATTCATCTAATTTAAACATGCTTGAATGAATTGGGTAAACAGCATCAATTTCTTCATTTCTGCAACCTAGGTTAAAAAAGCATGCTTTCGAATGTTCGCAAAAATACGAAAAATCCTCCGTGCCCATACTTGGAAATTGACTTATTACAACATTTTCTTTTCCTAATATTTTTTCAGCTGTTTCTCTTACAACATTAACAGTTTCATCATTATTTATCAAAGCTTTGTAGCTCTCTCTAAAATAAAGTCTTCCTTCTCCTCCAAATGCTTTTGGCACATTTTCAACTATTTCTGCAATCCTTTTTTTCATGAAGTCTCTTGTATCTTGATCCAACGTTCTTAATATTCCAGTCATTTCAACTTCATCGGGTATAATGTTTCCTTTTGTTCCCCCATGAATGCTTCCTATTGTTAAAACAGCTGAATTTAATGGCGATAAGTTTCTGCTCACAAGAGATTGAAGTGACAACACTAAATTAGATGCTATAATTAACGGATCAACGCCATCATTAGGATGCGCACCATGTGTGGATTTTCCTATTGCTTTTATAATTATTTCATCAGATGAAGCCATCATTTTTCCATATTTCAATCTTACAAACCCTGTTTTTATTGTTGGATCCACATGCAGTCCTAATACATAATCAACATCAGGATTTTTCAAACATCCTTCGTTAATCATTCTTTCTGCTCCTCCTGTAGTTTCTTCAGCAGGCTGAAAGAAAAACTTAACATCACCACTTAACTGTGATTCCATTGATTTAATTATTTTAGCTGTTCCCAAAGCAATAGTTGTGTGAGCATCATGGCCGCAGGCATGCATCACACCATCATTAGCTGATTTAAACTCTACATTTGTTTCTTCTTTTATGGGTAGCGCATCCATATCCGCTCTCACAGCGATACAGGGGGACGTTTCATATGTCTTTTTTTTGTTTTTTCCGCGAACTATTGCTACAACACCAGTGTCTGCTACGCAATTTTCATATTCAATTCCCCACAAATCCAAATATTCGCATATTTTATTCATGGTTCTGTGCTCAGAACCGCCTAGTTCAGGATTTTTGTGAAAGTCGCGTCTTATATTTATTAACTCACTATTTAAAATATCATACATAATTATAAACCTCTTTTATTAAAATTATCTTTATTATATTTTATTTTCTTTCTATTTACAACAACCACTTAAGAAAATAAATATCGGCTGCATTGCAGCCGATATTCTTTAACATTCTCTAAATGATAGTTATATACTATTCAAAGGAAATTTCACAGTGATTTCTGTTCCTTCATCTTCCTTACTTTTAATTTCTATAATACCTTCATACAATTCAGCTATATGTTTTACAATTGAAAGTCCAAGACCGGTACCCCCTGTTTCCTTTGACCTGCTTTTATCAACCCTGTAAAAGCGTTCAAAAACCCGATCCTGATGTTCTTCAGAAATACCCGTTCCATTATCTTTAACAACAATATTAATGTAATCTTCTTTTTTGAAAATATTTAAATGAACATAACCATTATTTTTATTGTACTTAATACCGTTATCAACTAAATTATATAACAGCTCGCTTAAATAATTTTTATTTGCATTCATGAAAATACTGTCTGCCTGTATCTTTATATTTACATTTCTGTCATATGCTTTTTGCTGAAGCAAAGAAATTACTTCGTTTCCTACTTCTTTTAAATTAACCATGCTGTTATCATCTGCATCAATACGTTCTTCTATTCTTGACAATCTCATTATATCTTCTATTAAAGAAATAAGCCTCAATCCTTCATTATTTATCATGCCGCAGTACTTTTTTATACTATTTATGTCAGTAATTAAGCCCTCTTTAATCATTTCAGCAAAACCAATCATTGTAGTCAGAGGAGTTTTCAATTCGTGAGATACATTTGCGGAAAATTCACTTCTCATGATTTCAGCATTTTTTTGAATTGTAATATCCTCAATAAGAATCAACAATCCTGTAACCAACAAATTATTCTGCTCTTTTACAGGGCTGAAATAATATCTGTAATGGTTTCTATTTGTATCCATATCATAAGTCAAGTGTTTATTTTCTTTAATTGCAATATCGATATTGTTTAAAATATCAGCATTTCTCGTAAGCTCAATAATGTTTTTACTTACTTGCAAATTGAATTTATCATTTTTTATCATTCTTATACCACTGGTATTTATAGAAAGGATGTTCTTATCTTTATTAATTAGAATGAACCCTTCTTTCATATTTTCTGTAATAATACCGATTGTATCTCTTTCGTATTTGAGTTCATCAATGTATTCATTTATTCTAATTTTTTGTTCTTTAATTTTGTATGACAGCGGTTGAAATTCATCATAAATTCTAATTTCAGTTTTTTTGCTACCCTCTAACATATCATCAAGTGACTTGGTCATTTCATTGATAGGTTTCAATAAACCCTTTGTAAACGAATTTGCAGCAAAATACCCAATTAAAAGCAATACAAGAAAAAGAATTGCAAGCATAGGAAGTATGCCGGCGAACACTGAATTAACGCTGTCAATTTCCCTTGATAATCTGAGCACTTCATTATCATTTAACTTTACAGCATAATAAAACATATCAGATGAAACAGTATCCGAATATCTGGTATTTTCTCCATAACCCTTTTTAAACGCTTCCGCAATCTCTGGCCTATCCTTGTGATTTTCCAGCGTTTCATTGCCTGCCCAGTTATCGTAAATAACAGCGCCGCTTTTTTCAATAATTGTAAATCGCATGTTGTAATCGACAGTTCTTAAGATATTATTAACAGATAACTGTATGGAATTATTGTCATTCCAATATTGAGGATCCGCTGATAATTCAGTTATTGTCTTCAGCTGTTCCTTCGCATCATCAACATAAAATTTATAATAAATAGCAGAAGTAAGCATGCATGCTGCTGCAGATGTAATTATTGAAATAAGCATTATTATTAAAAATAATCTTTTTTTCATACATCAATATGCTCCTCTAATTTATATCCTGCACTCCTTACAGTCGTAATGAAATTAGGACATCCCGCCATATCAAGTTTCTGTCTTATAGTTTTTATATGCATATCCACAGTCCTTGTTTCTCCTTCATAATCATAACCCCATATCTCCTGCAGTATTTTATCCCTGGACAACACTATGCCCTTATTCAGCATTAAATAGTTCAAAAGCTCAAATTCTTTATAGGTCAATACTACTAAATTTCCATTGTAGCATAGGGTTCGTTTATTGTAATCCAAAACAAGTCCATTATGTTCCGTAATTTTTTCTTCAACATTTTTGGATGAGCGTCTTAAGACAGCTTTGACCCTCGCAAGAAGTTCAAGCACTCCAAATGGTTTTGTAATAAAATCGTCCGCTCCTGATTCTAAGCCTTTGACTTTATCAAGTTCCATAGATTTTGCAGTTAAAATTATAACTGGAATATTTTTATAATTTGTGTCTTTTTTCAGTTCTTTCAAAATGGTCATTCCATCCGTCTTGGGCAACATTAAGTCCAAAAGAATCAAATCAGGTATTTTCTTTTTAATTTCAGCATAAAAACTTTGAGATTCTTCAAATCCTGCAACTTCAAAATCTGCAGTACTAAGTGCCAGTGTTATTAGCTCTCTGATTCCTGTATCATCTTCAATACAATAAATTAGCTTCATATCTTCTCCTGATTCTGCTTATGTTCTCCTGTTATGGAAAATATAACCCACTCTGCTATATTTTCTGCATGATCACCTATTCTTTCAAAATATTTTGCTATCATAAGGAGGTCTATTGCCTGTTCACCATTATTAGTATTTTCTTGTATTTTTTCAATTAATTCTTCTTTTACAATTTGAAACAGATTATCAACAATATCATCATCAGCACAAACTTCTTCTGCCAATTTTAAATCTTTGTTGACAAATGCATCTACACTTCTTGTAACCATACTGATGGTTGCCTTAGCCATTTGAGGAATATGCACAAGATCTTTAATAAATTTTTCCTTAACCAAGAACCTGGCTATTTCTGCTATATCCTCTGCATTGTCTCCTATTCTTTCCATATCAGTTATCATTTTTAGAGCAGTGCTGATAATTCTTAAATCCGATGCTACAGGCTGCTGCTGCAATAAAAGCTTAAGGCAGTGACTTTCAATGGTTTTTTCCATATCATCAATTTCAATTTCCAGTTCATTTACTTTTTTTACCAAAGTCAGATCTTGATTAATTAAAGCTTTTGAACTTAATTCAATAGAACTTTCTATCATGCTGCCCATTTTAATGAGTTCCAGATTTAATTTTTCAAGCTCATTGTCGAATTTATTTCTCATTGTTACCTCCATATAATTTTAGCCGAATCTTCCGGTTATATAATCTTCTGTTTTCTTATTTTTTGGCATTGAGAACAACTTTTCTGTTTCATTAAATTCAACAACTTCTCCATGAAGGAAAAATGCTGTTTTATCAGAAACTCTTGTGGCCTGCTGCATATTGTGAGTTACAATTATAATTGTATAATCATTTTTAATTTCAACTAACAAATCTTCTATTTTCATAGTTGATATAGGATCAAGGGCAGATGTTGGTTCATCAAGCAAAATTACTTCAGGATTAACAGAAAATGCTCTTGCTATACACAACCTTTGTTGCTGTCCTCCTGACAATCCCAAAGCACTTTTTTTTAATCTGTCTTTCACCTCGTCCCACATAGCAGCTGCACGAAGGCTTTGTTCAACAATTTCATCTAATTCAGATTTTTGTTTAACTCCATGAGTTTTTGGGCCATATGCCACATTTTCATAAATGCTCATTGGAAATGGATTTGGTTTTTGAAATACCATTCCAACTCTTTTTCTCAGTATAGTGGCGTCCATGCTCTTGTATATATCCACATCATCAAGTAAAATTTTACCTGTTATTTTAACTCCTTCAACTAGGTCATTCATCCTGTTCAAGGATTTAAGAAGAGTTGATTTTCCGCAGCCTGACGG
>NZ_JAWQJF010000162.1:0-3618 GCF_033447055.1 Sedimentibacter sp. | reverse complement strand
TGATAAGTATGGGTATGAAATTATTAAGGAACTAGAAGCCAAATCTTATGGCACTTTCGTTCTGAAGGAAGGTACGTTGTATCCAATTTTGCACAACCTTGAAAAAGAGGAACTGGTTAAATCAATTTCATATAAGATGGAAACTAACAGAATCAGAAAATATTATAAAATAACAAAGTTGGGAAGAATGTACTTGTATGATAAAAAAAAGGAATGGGCTGAATTTTCATCTAAGGTTAACTTAATAATAGGTATGTGAAATGTTGTTTTTATTGCAATTTTATTGCTTATTTCTTGAATTGTAACATATATTATGCTAAACTGAATTATAAAAATAATTGAAAAAACAGAAGGGAATAACACTATGGATTTTACGACAATAATGTATACTTTAATGATTACAATTGTAGGTTTTTTTGTATTTGTAAGTTTTAAAAATGATTTGAAATATAAAAAGGAAAACATGAAAATACTACTTAGTTTAAATGAAGACGATAAGACATCTCATTTATTAAGCAGTTTAGTAGTTGTTGTTCTTATTTTATTTGCGGGATTCGGCATAATAGGTATGATAAATACTAAAAGTTATACAAATGAAAATGTTGTCATCTTGATAATTATGTCAATTTTTTTGTTGGTATTATATTTGCCTATGATGAGAAAAACAAGAATTTCAAATTTGGGAATTCATAAAAAAAATTATCTCATCAGATGGGATGAAATTAAAGGATTAAATTATTTGAAACCTAACAGTAAAAATAAAGTTAAAGTTAAAATATTATATACAGTTTCGTTAAAGCAAACTTTTGCAGAATTAACTTTTAATAAAGATGATATCCAATTAGAAACGTTTAAAGAAATAGTAAAAGAATACAGGAATGTTAAAAAGAAGGATAAGAAGAGTGAAAAGTAAATTTATAGACAGTCACGCTCATCTTGATGATGAAAGATTCAATGAAGACAGAGAAAAACTGATTAATGAATTAAGTGGCAATGGTATTGAAATGATTTTAAATCCGGGAGCTGATTTAAACACTTCTAAAGCAGCGGTTTCACTAGCTGAAAAATATTCTATCATTTATGCGGCAGTAGGGTGTCATCCACATGATTCCAAGTATATGAATGATGAAACAATGAATATATTCAGAGAGTTAGCAAAAAGTAAAAAAGTTATTGCTATAGGTGAAATAGGTCTTGATTATTTCTATGACAATTCAGATAGAATTGTCCAGAGTAAATGGTTCAGAGAACAGATTAGGCTTGCTAAAGAACTTGATTTGCCGTATATCGTACATGACAGAGATGCTCATGAAGATGTTTTTAAAATAATGAAAGAAGAACACTATGATGGCACAAGGGGAATACTTCATTGTTATTCAAGTAGCGTGGAAATGGCAAGAGAATTTATTAAATTAGGATTTTATATTTCACTTGGAGGGCCGGTAACTTTTAAAAAGGCGAAAACTGCTAAGCTTGTGGCAAAGGAAATTCCATTAGATAAACTTCTCATAGAAACAGATTCTCCTTATTTGACCCCGGAACCATTTAGAGGCAAAAGAAATGAGCCTAATTATGTAAAATATGTTGCAGCAGAAATCGCTAACATTAAAAACATTTCAGTTGATATGGTGGCTGAAAAAACTAATGAGAATTTCAAAAGATTATTTTGTTTGTAATATATGGGAGTAGTACTTTTTAAAATAATAATGCTTGACAAATGTTAATATAATAAATATAATTTGATTGTCAAAATAAATTGAGGTGGTCTGATGAGCAATCATGATACTGTTAATGAAATACTTGTAAGACTTTTTGCAAATATTTTAGATATTGAAGAAAAATGCCTTAGAGTAGGTGATTTTTCTGATTTATCGATTTCCGAAATACATGTAATAGATAATATTGGAGTTGACAAAGAACGCACTATGTCTGATACTGCTAAGGATTTAAAAGTTACATCAGGTACGCTTACAACTGCAGTAGACAACCTTATAAAAAAAGGTTACGTTGAAAGGCGCCGTTCTGTTGAGGACAGGAGAGTTGTTAAAATAAAATTGACTGAAAAGGGAACAGATGCATTTAAGATGCATGAGGATTTTCACAAGGATCTTGTAATAAGCGCATTACAGCAACTGGACAGCAATGAAGAGAATCTGTTAATAAAGGTACTTTCAAATATTGACGTATTTTTTAATCATAAATACAAGTTCTAAATTATACTGTATGACGGTATAATTTTATATAAATACTTTCAAAGTCAAGAAATTTGATATAAAAACAAAAAGGGGTTATTATGAGTATACGAATAGTAATAGACAGTACGTCTGATGTGACAAATGAAATAATTGAAAAATATAATTTAAAAGTGGTTCCTTTGACAGTTAATTTTGAAAATGAATCTTTTTTGGACAAAATTGAATTAAGTTCGGCTGAGTTTTTTGAAAAGCTTGCAAAATCAGAAAAACTGCCAACAACATCTCAGGTATCTCCGGGAGCTTTTGTGGAAGCTTTCAGTGAAATACTGTTAGAAGGAGATCAGGTTCTTGGGATATTTTTAGCTTCTGAATTCAGCGGGACATATGATTCTGCCCGCATTGCCAAGGACATGATTGGCAGCGACAACATTCGAATTATAGATTCAAGAAGTGTTTGTCTCGGAACATTTGCGCTTATATTAGAAGCAATAGAATTAGTTAATCAAAATAATACGATTGATAAAATAGTTGCTGAATTGGATAAAGCAAAAGAAAACATAGTGGCTGTGGCAGGACTTGACACGTTAAAATATCTGGAAAAGGGTGGACGATTGTCAAAGGGTCAAGCTGTTGTTGGATCCATATTAAATATTAAGCCGGTCATTGAAATAAAAGATGGAAAAATAAATGTTATAGAAAAAATCAGAGGAAAAAATAAAACAATAAACTGGTTTGATGAATGGATAGAAAAAAACAATTATAACTTGTCTGATAAAACTGTTCTTTTGTTCCATGCACGAAACGAGGATCAGTTAAAGATTTTAAGAGATACAATTGAGGAAAAATACAAAATAAAAAATATTATTGAACAAGAAATAGGTTCTGTAATAGGAACTCATACAGGACCGGGTGTTTTAGGAATAGGATTTTTAAATAAATAATAATGTAAAAAAGAGTGTATGAAAGGATCTCTGTAGAATAACTTTCTATGATAAATTTCTAAACATACATGATTAGAGATAAGATTAGATATGCTTAGAAACAGTATAAATAATGTTCAATTATATGTCAACGACACCCTTGAAAAAGGGTGCTGTTTTTTGTATAGTGAGTTATTTTATTTCCGAATTTATTAGAGTTGATACTATGAAGGTCGGCTTTTTTTATTGAATATATTATTTGTAGAAAATTGTGAAAGTTATGTTATAATAATAAATAGTGTAATAAAATTGGCAATTTAAATAGCTTATTGTTAGTTATATTTTCATTAATTTAAAGGTTTTTATCTAATGGATGTTGTAATGCCATTAGTTGATAAAGTTGCTATTTTTCTGGTAGGACATCAACTTTTCAAGTAATTAAATATATTAGGTGGGTGAGTGATATGATTGATATTGGTGGATTGAAATTTAATAGTTTAGAT
>NZ_JAWQJF010000161.1:0-6040 GCF_033447055.1 Sedimentibacter sp. | reverse complement strand
GACCGCCCTTATAATAATCAATTATTGTATTTAAAATTCTTCTGTCAAGCTTATCAAGTCCAATTTCATCAATTTCAAGCATTTTCAAAGCTTTATCAGCTGTTATAGTATCAATTATGCCATTGCTTTTAACTACGGCATAATCTCTTACACGTTTTAAAAGTCTGTTGGCAATACGTGGGGTTCCTCTTGAACGCCTTGCAATTTCCTCAGCTCCATCACCATTGATTTCAACATTTATAATACTTGCTGAACGAAGTACAATTTCCTTCAAATCATCTGCATTATAAAAATCAAGATTGCACAAAACACCAAATCGATCCCTTAATGGTGATGCCAGCATCCCTGAACGTGTTGTGGCTCCTATCAATGTAAATTTAGGTAAATCCAGACGAATTGATCTTGCAGAAGGTCCCTTTCCGATTATTATGTCAAGTGCATAATCTTCTAACGCAGGATACATAATTTCTTCTACAGTCTTGTTTAGTCTGTGTATTTCGTCTATGAAAAGAATATCATTTTCATTTAAATTTGTAAGTATTGCAGCTAAATCGCCGGGTCTTTCAATAGCAGGACCTGATGTAACCCTTATGTTGACTCCCATCTCATTAGAAATAATATTGGCAAGAGTAGTTTTTCCTAATCCCGGAGGTCCCGAAAGCAAGACGTGATCCAGCGGCTGATTTCTTAATTTTGCTGACTCAATAAAAATATTTAAAACTTCCTTTACCTTATTCTGACCAATGTACTGGTAAAGCCTTTGAGGTCTTAAGCTAAACTCTAAATCTTCTTCTCCGTTATTTATGGTGCCGGCAACTATTTCATTTTCTCTATCAAACATTACAATACCTGCCTACTCATATTTTTTAAAGCTTCCTTTATTATTTCATTTTCGTTTTTTCCTTTCAAATCCATGCTATCCAGCGTTCTTTTTGCATCAAATGAACTGAACCCAAGAGCAATTAACGCATCAAGCACATCCGAAACTTCATTGTTTATTTCAGCAACGTACTCTTTTGTTTCTCCTCTTGGAAGGCTTTCTAAAGTTCCTACTTTATCCTTGAGTTCGAGAATAATTTTACTGGCTGTTTTTTTACCAATTCCAGGAACCTTTGACATTTTAACTGCATCATCTTTTAAAATAATTTCTTTTACAGCATTTGTTTCATACGTTGACAATATGGCAAGCCCTACTCTTGGTCCTACGCCATTTACTGATATAAGCTTTTTAAACAATTCCAGTTCATCCTGAGTCAAAAAACCATATAAAGCAACTATATCTTCCCTTATATGCATATATGTAAGTATCAATGAACGTTCTTTCTCATTAAGATTATTAAGAGTAGAAAGAGAAGTATTGATAAAATATCCTATGTTGCTATTTTCCAAAATTATATAATCTAAACCTTTTTTTACTACTTCACCTTTGATGTAGCTAATCATATTTCTCCTCCAGACACTAGCAAACACGGGGACGTTTCACCTGTCTTGTTTTCTTTGACAAAATATTTAATACTTTAATATTCTAAAGTTATCAGCGAATTTCAATGAATGAGCATGGCAAATTGCAGCAGCCAATCCATCAGCAACATCATCAGGCTGAGGTATTTTATCCAGCTTTAAAATAACTTTTATCATTTCCTGAACCTGCCTTTTGTCAGCACGTCCATATCCAACTAACCCTTGCTTTATTTGCAACGGAGTATATTCATAAAGAGGTATATTTTTGTTTTCAGCTGCTAGTAGATGAACACCTCTTGCTTGTGCAACAGCAATTGCAGTTTTAACATTTTTATTGTAAAACAATTCTTCAATTGCAACAGCTTCTGGCTTGTACATTTCAAAAAGATCAGTGTAACAATCATATATTTTCTTGAGCCTCTTTGGAAATTCCTCGCAACTTTCAGTTATTACTGCGCCATATTCAATAACTTCAAATTTATTTCCTATATAATTTAAAATACCATACCCAGATATTGCAAGTCCCGGGTCAATTCCAAATATTATCATAATTTTCCCTTTATAAATGCTTCTATTGTTTGTAATCCTCGACCCACTGTTAATCTATCGTTCATTATAGCATACATTTATTCTTATGTTAAGAACTTTTTATGAACATAGTTTCATTATGTAAATCTTTTCAATTTAAAAATTTTTACTATTAAATAATATAAAATATGTTATAATAAGGTCGTGCAGAAATGGAGACAATTATGTTTAAAAAAGATAACAAACTAAAAAGATTTGATTTCATACTATTTTTTACAACAATAATTTTATGTGTTTATGGATTTATTATTATTAACAGCGCTACCATGAGCAAAGCTTCAGGAAGCGAACCATATTTGAAAACTCAAATAATAGCATTCTTTCTTGGACTGGCAGTGATGTTTGTTCTGGTTATGATTGATTTTGATATTTATGGAAGCTTTTATCTTCCGATATACGGTGTCTCGGTAGCACTTTTACTGTATGTGCTTATAAATCCTGTCAGTGCTTCAGAATGGGGAGATGTTAGAAGCTGGATTGCCATAGGTCCTGTCGTATTTCAGCCATCTGAACTCGCCAAGTTTGGTGTTATTATTTCTGTGGCTAAATTTATTGATATAAATAAGGACAATATTGATGAACCGGGCGTTTTGATTAAAGTCTTAGCATTTGCATTTTTCCCGGTTGCATTAATTTTATTGCAACCGGATTTGGGAACAGCATTAGTCTTCATATTTTTTATTGCAGTAATGATATTTATATCAGGAATAAACAAAAAATATATTACCATAGTGCTCATTATAGGATTAATCCTTTTAATTATAGGAATTGCAACATTCTTCTATATAATGCAAGACTACACTCTTAACGAAGATTATCGTTTTGATAGAATTGTCACATTCTTCTATCCTGAATTAGACCCGGAAGATACAGGTTATCAAGTTATTCAATCAAAGACTGCAATAGGATCCGGAATGCTTTATGGCAGAGGTCTCTATAAAGGCGTTCAAAATCAGCTCGGATACCTTCCAACTAAGGAAACTGACTTTATTTTTGCAGTAATAGGAGAAGAACTAGGACTTATCGGAGGAATTGTTCTCTTGTGTTTTTATGGAGTTTTATTATACAGGCTCATTCGAATCGCAAAACACGCTCCTAATATGTTTGGATCATTAATTGTAACAGGTATAACGGGTATGTTATTGTTTCATATTTTCGAAAATATCGGCATGACAATGGGACTCATGCCGGTCACCGGTATTCCTCTTCCTTTTATCAGTTCAGGAGGAACATTCATGCTTGTAAACATGGTAAGTATAGGACTTGCACTGAGCGTTGGAATGAAAAGAGGAAAATTTGACCCGAACGACTTCTAAAAACAACTTCCACCTATAAATTCTCTTAATATAGATGTGCTTGATATTGCACTTTCATCCTCAATAGTCATGAAATAACTGAAGAATTTCAAAAGTCTTTGTCTTTCTGAATAAAACTTGCTGTCTTCCTGTATTTCCATTATCAGCGGCTCTGCATATTTTTTAAGTACACACAACTCATACACCAGTGCCGAATTAAAGATTGTATCAGCATTTTCCTGATAAGGAAAAATATATTTTTCTGTACCTTTTACAACATTATTCCAAAGTTCCATAGTTTTAATTACGTCGTTTCCTCTATGGGTATTATCTCTTACTATACGCCTAATAAGCCTTAAATCAGACGTAGAAATACGGTTATGGTTATCTATGTTCAATTGTGTCAAAGCACTGATGTATATTTTATATTTATTAATTTGAGGTATATTTTTAGTGAGCTTATCATTCAAGCCATGTATGCCTTCAATGAGTATTATGTGGTCATTTGTTAATTTAATTGGATTTCTTGTATATTCCCTTTTTCCTGCTTTAAAATTGTAATTTGGTATTGTTACTTCTTCACATGACATTAAGTTTAACAACTGCTCATTGAAAAGTTCTAAATCCAATGCATCAATTGTTTCGAAATCTAAATCTCCATTTTCATCTTTTGGAGTTAAATGTCTGTCAACAAAATAATCATCAAGCGAAAGAGCATATGTTTTTTTTCCGTTAACTCTCAATTGAATAGAAAGTCTTTGAGCAAAAGTTGTTTTTACGGAAGATGACGGACCAGCGATAAGAACTATTTTAATATTTTTATCTGTTGCAATTTCATCAGCAATATACGCTATTTTTTTCTCATGCAGGGCTTCATTAATACGTATCATATCATCTATTGTGTTATTCGCTATTTTTCTGTTTAGAGCTCCCACATATCCAACATCCATTATTTCACCCCAATCTTCAGCCTCTTTGAATACTACAGAAAGTTTCTTTTGTTCAATATATTCAGGAAGTTTAAAATTGTTTTCTCTTGTGGGAAAATTCAAAACAATCCCAGGGCAAAATAATTTCAAATCAAATTTATTTACAAATTCAGTATTTGGAGCTAAATATCCGTAAAATGTGTCATAATAGCCATCTATTTCATATACTCTTATTGTATCATTATCCGCATACTTTAAGAGTTCAATTTTATCAATCATTTGCTGTTTAGTAAAAATTTCATTTGCTTCTTCAACACTTAAAATTAATTTATTTATAGTTTTTTTTGAATTAATAATTTCTTGCATCAAGTTTTTAATATTTATAAGTTGTTTTTCATTTACTAAATGTTTATGCACAAATTCTGTATATAATCCCTTGTTCATTGAATGCTTAATAGAAACATCTACATCTTTAAATATATCTTTACATGCTTTAATATATATTAATGTCAATGTCCTCACATAAATTCTGTGTCCGTCTTCATCTGTAATATCGAGAAATTCAATTTTATCATTCTCTTTAAACTGTGAACTGTCAAGTTCCTGCAGTTTATTGTTTACTTTTACCGCCAGATATTTATTATAATCATATTGATGTGTCCTTTTTAAAAAGCTGAGCAATGATTCATTTTCATCAATATCGATTATTTCATTTTTTTCGCCAACTAATTCTATTTTCATAATTTATTCCCCTATTACATTAAGATTTTTCTCTCACTTATATCGGAAATAATTTCTTTTCCGTTCAAATACGAAAGTTCTCCTTCATAACCATTAAGAATCAATTTATACGCATGTAGTACCTGATGCTTTTCATTATCTTTCTTGCCATATTTTTTATCTCCTGCAACAGGGTGTCCTATTGATGATAAATGAGCTCTTATTTGATGAGCTCTTCCAGTTTCAATTTGTACTTCAACCCAAGTAAAATTTCCTTCTGTTTTAATTGGATGAGCATATGTTACGACACTTTTGGCATTTTCCTGATTATCTTTAACGATTTTAACCATATTCTTATATTCATCTTTTATTAAATAATCTTTTAATTCAATATCTTCGTTAATAATGCCATGAACTTTTGCCATATAGAATTTTTTAATGTTTCTTTCTCTGATAGCTTTATTTGTTTGCTTTAACGTATCATAGTTTTTGGCTGCAATTACAAGTCCAGAAGTATTTTTGTCAAGTCTGTTGCATACTGCAGGTTTAAAAGTAAAACTTATGTTTTCTTCTTTTGCATCTAGATAGACTTTTATTTCATCTACCAGATTTCTTGAGCTTGTTTCATCAGGCTGGGAGCTCAAACCAATTGGTTTGTTCACTACAAGAATATTATCATCTTCGAAAATAGTTTTAAAATGGATATCTGCCTGATTTAATGTTTTCTTTTCTCTAAATTTGTCAATTGTTTCATCGGACAAAAATAATTGAACCATATCATTTACCTTCAATACTTCTTCCGGTTCTGTTTTAGCATTATTCAATTTTATATTCTTTTTTCTAATCATTTTATAAATAAATGACTGATTAGCCTTATTTAGATATTTTTTTAAAAATCTATCTAATCTTTGACCCTCTTCATTTTTTGTTATAATTATTTCTTTCATATTTTTTACCATTCCTTTCGCTTCGCTCAAGGCACAAACAAGTTATGAAAAAATGGTTGCGCCCCTCCTCATTTTGTTTTAATATCTTCTTATGGAACAG
>NZ_JAWQJF010000160.1:0-2674 GCF_033447055.1 Sedimentibacter sp. | reverse complement strand
TGCGAAGAAAATCCTAAAACAGCAAAAGCAATAGTAGAAAAATCTTTAAGATCAGCAAGAGCAAGAGATGCAGCAAGAAAAGCAAGAGATCTCGTCAGGAGAAAAGGTGCGCTTGAAGGTATGGCTCTTCCTGGAAAATTAGCTGACTGTTCAGAAAAGGATCCTAAATTATGTGAAATTTGTATAGTTGAAGGTAATTCTGCAGGAGGTTCTGCAAAAGAAGGAAGAGACAGAAGGACACAAGCCATTTTACCTCTTCGTGGGAAAATATTAAATGTTGAAAAATCTAGAATAGACAGAATATTGAATTCAGAAGAAATAAAAAATATGATAACTGCTTTTGGATGCGGAATTGGAGAAGATTTTGACATTTCAAAATTGAGATACCACAAAATAATTATATTGACAGATGCGGATGTTGACGGAGCTCATATTCGTACATTGCTTTTGACATTTTTCTACAGATACATGAAAGATTTAATAAAAGATGGTCATGTGTATGCAGCTCAGCCGCCTTTATACAGAGTAAAAAAAGGAAAATTTGAACAATATGTATATAGTGATGAAGAGCTGAATAAAGTCTTAGAAGAAATTGGAAGAGACAACAAATATGAAATACAAAGGTACAAAGGTCTTGGAGAAATGGATCCTGAACAGCTTTGGGAAACAACAATGAATCCTGTAGAAAGAATTCTTTTAAGAGTAAATGAAGATGATGCAATGGAAGCAGATGAAACATTCAATATGCTCATGGGAGATAAAGTTGCTCCAAGAAGAGAATTTATTGAACAAAATGCAAGATATGTAAAGAATTTAGATATATAGGCTGTTGGAGGATATAAATGAGCGAAATTGAAAACAAAAGTAAAATAATAGATAAAAATATTACCGAGGAAATGAGAAAATCTTACCTTGACTATGCTATGACAGTTATTGTATCAAGAGCATTGCCAGATGTAAGAGATGGTTTGAAACCTGTTCACAGAAGAATATTATATTCAGCAAATGACCTTGGGCTTTTTCCTGATAAACCTCACAAAAAAAGTGCCCGTATCGTCGGAGATGTACTTGGTAAGTACCACCCACACGGAGATACAGCTGTTTATGATGCAATGGTTAGATTGGCTCAAAGTTTTTCTATGCGTTATCCATTGATTGATGGACATGGAAACTTTGGTTCCGTTGATGGAGACGGAGCTGCGGCAATGCGTTACACAGAAGCGCGTATGTCAAAAATGGCAATGGAGCTTTTAAGAGATTTCAATAAAGATACAGTAGACTTCAGACCAAACTTTGATGAAACATTAAAAGAACCGGTTGTTTTGCCGAGCCGTTTTCCAAATTTATTGGTGAATGGTTCTTCAGGTATAGCAGTTGGCATGGCAAGTTCTATTCCTCCTCACAATATAGGAGAAATAATAAACGGAACAATTGCTTACATAGATAACCCTGATATAGATGTTCAAGGACTGATGAAATATATTAAAGGACCGGATTTTCCAACAGGAGCAATTATTGAAGGCAAGGACAACATTAAAACTGCCTATATGACCGGAAGAGGCTTTGTAAAAGTAAAATCAAAGATTGAAATTGAAGAAATGAAAAATAATAAGAGCCGCATCATAGTGACAGAATTGCCTTATCAAGTTAACAAGGCAAGACTTATTGAAAAAATAGCGGAACTTGTTAAAGATAAGAAAATTGAAGGCATTTCTGATTTAAGAGATGAAAGTGACAGAACTGGTATGAGAATTGTTATAGAAATAAAAAGGGATTACAATCCTAATATTGTTCTTAACAATTTATACAAACATACACAGCTTCAGGATAATTTCAGCATTATAATGATTGCATTGGTTAATAATGAACCAAAAGTTTTAACTTTAAAAGACATGATTCATTATTATGTTTTGCATCAAAGAGAAATAATAGTGAGAAGAACTCAGTATGATTTGAATAAAGCTGAAGCAAGGGCTCACATAGTTGAAGGTTTGATAAAAGCTATTGACAACATTGATGAAGTCATTAAAATAATAAGAGCTTCTTATGATGATGCAGAACAAAGGTTGATGAATGCATTTAATTTATCTGATATACAAGCAAGAGCAATTGTAGATATGAGACTTAGACGTCTGCAAGGTCTGGAAAGAGAAAAATTAAATGCAGAATATGAAGAATTGATGAAAATGATAGCAAAATTCAAGGAAATACTTGCAAATCAGCACTTGGTTGACGAAATAATCAAGGATGAATTGAAGGAAATAAAAAATAATTACTATGATGAAAGAAGAACTGAAATTATAGCTGATGAAGGCGAAATAAACGTAGAAGATTTGATTGAAGAAGAAAATGTAGCAATAACTTTAACAAACTTCGGTTATATAAAAAGATTGCCAGAAGATACTTACAAGGCTCAAAATAGAGGCGGTAAAGGAATAACTGCTTTGACAACAAGAGAAGAAGACTTTGTAAAGGATTTATTTATTACATCAACACATGATTATTTGTTATTCCTTACAAATAAAGGAAAGATGTACAGAATTAAGGCTTATGAAGTTCCGGAAGCAAGACGTCAAGCTAAAGGAACTGCTGCAATTAATTTAATAAATATTGAAGCAGGTGAACACATAAGAGCTATAATTACTATAAGAGATCTTGAAAATGAAAATGAATT
>NZ_JAWQJF010000159.1:0-3266 GCF_033447055.1 Sedimentibacter sp. | reverse complement strand
GATTTGCTTTTACTACTTCTCCACTTGCTGTTGCAAATGCTTCTGTAGCTCCTGCTTTATAGTAGTTTACTGTGTATCCTAATTTTTGTGTATCGTCTATAGTGTTTTCTACAATAATAGTCATAGGATCATTAGGATCTACTGAAATATTACTTGATGGACTACCAAGAAGCGTAATTCCATCTGACCTTAGCTGTACATTAAATTGATCATTATTTTCATAACCTGCAGGCACAATAATCTCTTTAATTATATAAGCACTGCTATTTGTTGTGTCTATAGTGAAAGAAAATTCATTCTTTCCAAGGCCTTCATTTGCTGGCCCTGCTGCTACTCTCTCTACTCCAGCTCCTTGTTTGTCAACTGCAAATGTTGCACCCTCTAATGGATTTCCAGCTTCATCGACCTTTACTATTTTAGCTGTAACATTTGGATTTGGTACAAATACCTTTGGGAATATTGGTATATTTTTATTGCTATGTACCGTATCAATTGCATCAGTATATGTTATATTTGCTGATTCATTAGTGTCTAAATCAGGAGCATCCACAGAAGCGGTTTCAGAACTATATACACCATCTTTCAGTTTAATTTTAAATCGAACTTCTATGCCAGGTTGTGAAATTTTATCAAATGACATTTGAATATCTGCTGTGTTAGCATCACCATCTGCACCTAATGTATAATAAACAGGTTGTGTATTGACGCTTGAAACAGGTGTCCATGCATTAGTATTAGTACCCGAAGCCACTTTGGAACGGTATTGAACTGAATCACTGGTACCAATATTCAAATCAAAGTTTTCTTTTTTCACTAAATCAGTTAATCTCACATCCGAAGCAAAACTTAATATTGAACCGGCTATACCATCAAATACGCTTTCCAATTGAGTTAAATCTGTAGATGCTTTAATTAAATATTCAGGTTTACTTACAAACGTTGGAAGCAATGTATTTAATATAAACGAGTTATTTATTGTAAGATAATGTTCATAGTAATATCCTAAAAACCAATGTCTTTCTCTATCTAGCGTTTTATTCCATGTTTTTTCTTTATAAAAGTTAGAACCTATATTCTCAACATCACTACTTGGAATTTCATCGCCTAAATAAAAATTTTCGCCACTTCCTACATTTGGATCCCAATATACACAGTACATTGGCATCTCTTCATATTCTACTTGTATTTCTCGCGCCTCTTCTGTGGCATGTTTACTATAACCATAGTCCACATCATTTCTTCGTGGTGCTGGAGCTCCATCAGTAAATAATACTAATGCTTTTTTAGAATTCTCATTTGCAGAATCTAACAAGTTTTTTGCTCTTTCAAAAGCTACGCCAGTATTTGTATCACCATCTGCCTCCATAGCATTAACTGCATTTTTTAGAGTAGTGTCATTATTTGTAAAGGCTGTCTGTGTATAACCACCATCTCCATCTGAAAAGGTTAAAATAGATACACGATTTGAAGTGTTGTTTTCTAAAATCTTATCGATAAAATTTTTAGCGGCCGTCTTAAGATAACCAATACGATTATTACCCTTCATACTACCAGATCTGTCAAGAACTAACACGACATCAAGAGGTATCGGTTGAATTGTCGTATCTTCACCATTAATGTCAAATTGAACCCAATAATCTTTATCTGTAGCTGTAGCTTCCTCTGCCTTATATGCAGTTTTATCAACTGATAAATTGTCTCCAACTTCTACTGAAACGGCACTCACCAAATTACTCGGCATGCTCGGCATCAGCATCATCAAAGCTATTACAAAACATATTACTTTTTTAAACATTTTAGGTTTATTCATGATTTGTCCTCCTTTCTTTAAGATTTTTGTTTCTTTGTTTATTTGGTTATTTTTATTGAACAAATTATCAATAACCATTGATGTTTACACCCCCTTTCTTCCCGCTGTTATTAATTAATTTATATAGAAACAACTATTTCCCCTAGTAAAGGGAGTTGTGACTAACTAGTTAAAAGCTGAGATCCTTCGCTACCGCTCAGGATGACAAGTCTAAAACATCTTATAACTGTTGTGAATAGCAATTTCATAAAAAAAGCTGCAAAATAATTTCATAATTAATTTGCAGCCGAACGGTCATAGTTTTATAAACTTTAGACTTCTAAGCTTTGCGTCCCTACTTTTCAATAGGTTTGCCGATATTAAATTGTGTGTAGAGTATTTATACCTCAAAATTGAATCCGTAAACATAAAATTATAAATTCTCCAATTTAACATATTATGTTTCAAATCATTTAATATTATACAATTTGTTCCACATTTTCCATGATTTTTATAAACAATCCAGCTATGTTTGGATCAAATTGACTTCCGGAATTTTCTTTTATTTCTTCTAATGCCTCTTTATTACCCATCCTTGTTTTATATGGTCTATCATTTACCATAACATCATATGCATCCGCTATGGCAAACACTCTTGCCACAATAGGGATTTCTTCATTTTTGAAAAGTCCAGGATATCCTTTTCCATCCCATCGTTCATGATGAATAAGAATTAATTCATCTATTTGAGTTGCATCTCTGAATTCTTTTGCTATGTAATAACCAATTTCACTGTGCCGTTTGACATTTTCCCATTCTTCATTATTTAAGCTTCCTGTTTTTTGAAGAATATTCTTTGATACTCCTATTTTACCTATATCATGAAATTCACAGAGAAGTCTTAATTCTTCTTTTTCTGTTTCTGTTAAACCTAACTCTTCCGCCATCATCATACTCAATATTTTAAGCCTTTCATAATGAGATTTAGTCTCATATGTGATTTTTTCCAATCTGCTCTTAAGAAACTTAATCATAGAAAGCTTAGCTTCCTTGCTCTCTTTAAGTTTTTTGAAATACATTCTGTCTTCAGCTTTTTTCAACAGTTTATTAATATCTTCATCTTCAATTTCCTTCGTGGCTACACCAAAACTTATGCTGATTTTAATATAGTCCAAAGTATTCTTTTCACATCTTCGCTTTATTCTTTCCACTATTGCTAAAGCAGTTTCTTCAGTAGTTTTTGGTAACAGAACTATAAATTCATCTCCTCCAACTCTGCTTATAATATCTTCATCCCTAAAGGAGTTTGTCATTATTTCAGCTGCTTTTTTTAAAGCATTATCCCCCATGTTATGTCCAAATGCATCATTAATCAACTTGAGGCCATTTATATCACCCATAATAAGGCTTATTGGAAGTTGTCTCTTAGTATCTAATCTTGAAAGTTCTTCCTCAAAGAAATTCTTATTGTACAATC
>NZ_JAWQJF010000158.1:0-4950 GCF_033447055.1 Sedimentibacter sp. | reverse complement strand
TTTTGCTACTTTTTTTATATTATTTATAAGACTTAAAGTCTCATTACTTTTTCCAATAATATTCTTTGTCTCAAATGTTTTATGAGTGGATGTTGCTTCGTAAATATCAGATTTAAACGATTTCATGTCCTTAAATACAAAGATGTTTTTATAAAGTTTGTCTTTTAATCCAAGGGGATACATTCCACCAATGGCAACTATGGTTTTACCTTCTATCTCAATTTTATATTCAGCTATATTACTTATTGAGTCTCCTGTGCTACTTACTATTATTTCTTTACCTACTAATTCAGATAAACCCAAGTGTTTTCTTGCATTATCATTATCGGACCTGATTATATTATCATCACCAATTACAACAACACCTTGATCCATATAATTAATTACACTGTTAAGAATATCTATTATTGAGCCAAATATTTCTTTATTTCTTTCTTCCATGACCTTAGCTGCAATAAAGTAGGATATTTGTTTAATAAATTCTAGAAATAATTTTTCATTTTGAAGTACTAATGTTTTCTGTTCTTCTGTACTTCCAACCAAACCAATAACTCCAATTATTTCCTCTTCTATCTCTATCGGCATTGAGATTTCAATTTTTTCTTTGCAATTATTCTTGCTGGGGCAGCTTCTACAAAGCACATCCTCCCCTGGACAATATATCACCTTAGTTTCTCCAGTTTTTAGAATATGCTTGTACACATAACCTTCATCTGACATATCAGTACTTATTTTACCTGCATAAATACCAGTACCTGCCACTCTAAAAAGATTATTGTCCACTACCTCCACATCTACTCCTGAAACCTTAGATATAACATCAGCATATTGCTGAACTGTATCTTGAATTCTACTTAAGATAAAACCCATACAACCACCCTTTTTTATTATAAATATAAAAACATATACCGAAATTTATTCTATCATTCTTATATCATTTTTACAACGAAGAATTAGGCACAACAGCAATTTAGTCACATGCTTTTAAAAAATTATTTCTTATAATTTCTTTTAGTGTTATCATAACACCTCATCTTTTATATGTTTTTTTGTATTTTCAAAAATAATTACAACTACAGCAAGAGTTTGTAGTAGGAATAATATTAATCGTTTTTATTTAACCATTTATCAAGTACTTTAATATATTTTTCATTTTCTTCTACAAATGGCATGTGGCGACTGAATTCAAATAATTCCCATTCTGAATTTGGAATCCTGTCATACATTGTTTTAGCAATAAGTGGTGAACAAAGATCAAGTAATCCGCTGATAATTAAACAAGGTTCTTGAATATCTTCAATTTCTTTAATAAATTCGAAGTTTTTTAATGTACCTGATGGACTGAATTCATTTTGCCCCCATGCTGTTATATAAGATTCTGTTCCGGTAATTTTTGTACGTCTTAAGCACTCTGGTGAATCAGATTCCACATCTCCTGCATAATAACGACGCATGAATTCTCTTTCAGCTTCTGTATAATCTTTTAAAGAATAATCTCCCGTTTCTTCAGCTTTTTTAATAGCTTCTTGCATTTTTTCAGGAAGATATGCAACTCTTCTTCGTTGCTCTTTTTCCCATAATGAGGCTGATGGCAGCGTGCTCGATAGTATATAGCTTTTTATTCCCCTTGGTTTGTACTCGCATGCATATTGGATTGTCTGCATTCCGCCCCATGATTGACCTAGTAAATGTATTTCATCTAATCCTAAGTGTTTACGCAATGCAATTAGTTCTTTAATCCATGTTTCCGCTTTCCATAGGTCAGGACGAGAAGGGGTTGAAGATAATCCACATCCTAGCTGGTCGTACATTATGATAGCGCGTCCATCTTCTGCCATTTTATCAAGGACTTCAAAGTAATTATGAGTTGATCCTGGTCCACCATGTAATAAAACTAAAGGTTTCTTATTTCCGGTGCATTCACCTACTATACGATAATACGTTTTATATTCTAAATAAGTCATGTAACCTTCTACAATTTTCAAGAAAATCTCCTTTTATTTCTATTTATTTTGTGGAACAACAATTATATCATTTTGTTCCTAACCTTTACTAATTATTTATACACTTTCCAAATAACCAATCTTAAATCATAATTAATGAACCCTAACCCGGTATCCTGAAATAAATAGTTGTAGAATATGTTGTCGGGAGGATTATTATTCCTTCTTGGTCTTATTGGTATTATTAAGCCACTTAACATCTTCTCTTATGACTGGTCTTATTCCATATTTCTCGTCAAATTCCTTTAATATATTTTCCCTTGCTTCCTTCGAAGTTTTTATATTGGATATTAAATTTTCAGGAATACCGTATGTGAAAGGACAATTGGCTATACAGATTGCACAGTCTGTTCCTAAGCTTCTCCATCTGCGATAGCAGTCTTCAGCATTAATTTTCCATCTTAATACTCCATCCTTACTTATGTTTATTATTTATTTCCTCACCATAATTCTCTTCGTGTCTGCCTCTGTGAGAATAATAATGATAATCCTTCATTTCAGTTATACCGACTAATTTTGCATTGTAAAATTTTGCCAGTCCCTTAATTTTTTCTGTAATTTCGGCTGGGTTCACATCTATTTTATCTTTAGCAGGAGTACCTTCACTGAATTTTCTTATATCACTTAAATATTTAAAAGCAGCATCTACCATGGGTGAATTAACTTTATCAAACATTACTGAACCTTCACCGCCCATGGAAGGTAATTCTCTTAGCGAATCATCTATTTCTTTCATTTCAGGGTTTTTATTGTAATAATCAAAATAATTTTCGCTGCCTTCTTTGTAATTCATTCTTGCAAACATTACATCTCGTTCATCATATTGCTTCATTATGTACTCCTTAGTTTAAAATCCAAAAATTTTAGTCGTAAGCTTTTAAAAGAAAAAATGTTTAATTACATAATACAGCGATACACCTGCTGCCAGCAGGATATATTTCATAACTCAAGGCGAGCATTTATACCACGGTTTTTTATTACTTTTCATACTAATTCCCCCAAATAATCTATTTATAACAATTTCTTATTCCACTCATCTTCCTTGAATCCAACAAGGACTATGTTTTCTCCAACAAGGATAGGCCTTTTTACCAGCATGCCATCTGTTGCTAAAAGTTTAATTTGCTCCGCTTCTGACATTTCAGCAAGTTTTTCCTTAATATTCAAATCTTTATACAAAGTACCGCTGGTATTGAAAAACTTTTTTATTGGATATCCGCTTTTCTCTATCCATTGTTTTAATTCATCTTCAGTAGGATTTTCTTCCTTTATAGGTCTTTCCTCAAATTCAATATTACTTTTTTCAAGCCAAGACTTGGCCTTTTTACAAGTATTTCACCTTGTATAACAAATATACTTATATTTCATTTTTTTCTATCCTCCTATGCTTCCTGATATAATTCTTTTCTATCGACTTCATTATCCGGTTTTTTATCATTCTTTTCAGCATAAATAACCAATTCTATTCATATCTGCAAACGGCCATACCATAACTTTATTTCTAGTCATTGTGAGTAACAGCGACTTCTTCATCGGGTGTCTTTGTCCTTAAATTAAATTTTCCTATTAAATACTCCTTTGTGCCGCGAGGGGCTTTGATGATAGATTTTAACACTGCCTTCGACCATACTCCGATTATAGATTTAAGATCATGAGATATGATTTCTCCCAATATTTTACATGCCTGTACAGTTGCAATTTTCGCCAAACTCTTAGGTTCAGTCTTTGTGATGCTTCTGCAGTAATATTGTGTTAACACACCGACCCTTAATACTAGCAATGTATTCAGTGTTCCTTCCAATATGGAATCCGCCACCAAAGATGTAATAAAGCTTAAACCGGGTACAGCACTTCCAAGTGCTCCGGTAACAACGGCAGGAAGGATTTGTCCCAGTTGTTCTGCCACTATATCCAAATCATCAATTTGCCTTGCTGCCAGTACGGTGCCGAACACATTTGTATAAAGCTTGAGAACATCATGCAGGGCAGGTCTTTGGTTATACAGCGAGGCTATTTGCCACACGAGTTTTATGGAAGCCATAAACACAAAAATTCCGTCCAGTGAACCATTTTGAGAAACAGCAGTAGTTGTAAATACTCCGGTTGCGCTGAATTTTATCAATCTTTGCGATTCTACGTCTATTTCTTTCAATGCTTCATTGACTGATTCAATATCTGACTTATTGTCATCCCATTCATAATGTATCTTTTTCAAGTACTTATTTTTCATCAATCTTTTTCTAAATTCCATTATGTACTTCTTATATTCTTCCTTGTTGTTTTCATCCGGCATAACCAGAGGCTTATCCATTTTGAACAAAATCAATGTGATTGAAATAATTGCCGCCAGTCCTAACGCTGAAAAAATAACAAGTACAAAGATTCCAAAGTAAGGATGAAGTTTTGAAGCCATATTTACGAGCTGTGAAACCTGGTTTATCATTGTAGTAACAAACGATATAAGCAATATGACAGTCACCGTCAAAATTAAATTTAAATATGACTTTTTATCCATTTTATCCTGGTTTCTAAAAACATAACATTTCATAACGTTATGTTTTTTCATCTTATTTAATTTATAAGACGGTGGTTTCACAGGATTCAACCACTAAGATTAATACTTTCGTAATAAAACCTCGCATAGCCTTAATTTATTTTTTCAATTAAGTTCAACAAGATTGCAGCTGTTAACCGCTCCTAATATGTTATTCCACCAAAGCCTTTCATCTTAGTGTTCTTTGGCAGTTTTTTTATATTAAGATGCTAATCCCAGTGTTTGTTTTCTGTTTTTAATCCACAAATCAGGTTTTTCACCTACCTTTCTTTTTATAATATTATTTATAATTGCCCATTTTGACCATTCATTTTTTTTATTAAATTCTTCTTTGTTGTATATTAGTTTATTCTTTAATATCTTTGGAACTTTTTCTTTTAGTTTATAGCTTCT
>NZ_JAWQJF010000157.1:0-10260 GCF_033447055.1 Sedimentibacter sp. | reverse complement strand
TCCAAGTATGCTTACTGAGCCCGGTGTAATATTCAGGAATTCTTCCATGTACTCACTTTCTGCAAATGAAAGTCTTGAACTTCCAATTTGTTTTGATAAATTTTTTGTAATAAATTTCTTATTTCCCGGCATTAACAGTAAATAGAATTCAGTTTTTGGTGCATTTCGCAAAAATAAATTCTTGCACATTTCTATTCCTAAAGCAGAATCCACATCTGAACAGCTTTCTATTGTTTCTTTTTCTTCATGGTCAATCCTTATATATGGAATATTAAGCTTTTCCAGCAAGTCATATGTTGCAAGTTCCTTTTGAAGCCTGTTTCCGTCTTCAGGTTTTGAGCTGTATAAAATTATGTTAGTATTGATATTATTCATGGTTACTCCTGTGTCTTTGTATTTATTAAAGATTAAATCTAATCACTATAAGTATATTGATTAATTTTATAATATGCAAGGGAATTATCGATTCTTGTTGTTCTTGTTTAACTAACACTTGTATATTAACAATATTTGCCAATCAGCATAATATGAATTGTATTTATAAAAGAAGGGATATTGTACCGATAGCATATTTTGGTACCTTTAATTATACTGTAACTCCTAGAAATACTCTCTTTAAAATTGCTAAGGATTATAAGACAACTATTGATAATATATTAAAGTTTAACAACATTGCCAATATGTTGATAATTAAACTTCATCTTTAACGCATATACCGTTAATTTCCAGCATATCTTCAACCATTTCTTTTATTCTATAAATATTTTCTTTATCCACTACAGACCAAAATATTCTATGATGCTTTTTGCCCTTTAATATTTCTGGTTTCATAGCAGAATGTGAAGCAAATTCATCAATAAACATACTTCTTAATTCTTTTGATTTTTGTCCTTTTTCTTTTCCTATATAACCGTCCAAGTCCAATAGCTTGTCAATATATAAAGCTGTTTTTACTATATCCCAGCCTTCTCCTTCAAGTATTGTTTCATACATAAGTTTAATTAATTCCGCACCACATGCAACTATCTGCGGATTATATACTACTTTTGCATTTAAATATAATGCGTTAAAATCATTTATTGCTTTCTTTAAATCAACATCTTCACCGCCATCTGCAAATGAAAATCTATAAAGCTGTTTTATAACATCTTCTTTAATTTCATTTAAATCAAATTTTCTTAATCGGCTTTTACTTTCTTGTATAGCTCGGTTTACATACTTATCTCTAATCAGTTCAATGTCAAAGTTGTCAATATGATATTTTGTCAACATCCATATATCATAAAATTGTTTTATCTGTTCGTCAATACGATCATCTTGAACTCCTATAGTGTTTGGACCCAATGTAGTCAATTTATCTGCAAACAAATAATTTATTGGTAAAATTTGATATTCAAGTTCACTACTAACAGCAAATATATTATCTGCCTTTACATTTTGATATTCCACCTTGTTATCTTGCATAATAAATTCTATTTTAAGCTCTTGAAATGGTTCTTGATCTTCATCTTTACTCCTCATTTCAGCCAGTGTTAACACTGATGGAACATTAACATGATATGTATATAATGGTAGACTAGTTTTAGGATTTTTAGGTATATGTTTGCGAAACTCAAATAATCCTTCTTCATTTTTAAATATTTCTGTGATTTTATTAAGTGCATCTTCAATTTCTTCTACTGTTCCACTAAATATCATATCAATATCAACACTTGTTCTTTGTGCTAGAACCGGCAAATAGAACTGTGTTGCAGCACCGCCTTTTAACACAATTCTATCCCCAAGAACGTTTTTAATCTGTAGAAACAATTCCAAGTCCCACAAAAATTTTTCCATTCTTTCTATATTCTTAAATCCATATTGTGCCATTCTTATTTCATATGTTTCTCTATGAAATGCTTCTTCAGAATTAATTAAATTTTCTTTATAGTTTTTCAATTTTAATACTCCCGTCTAATATTATTAACAAACTCAAGAGCATCTTCAGTTATATATTTACTTTCAACGATATATCTAATATCATATTGTAAATTTCTTATGTATGATGTTTTAACTAATTTTCTTTGATCTATTGCTCCAAGCCTTACCATATTGTTATATGCCCTAGCTAATTCCTGAATAGCAAGCGGGTACTTATTTCTTGTAATTGCATAAAACAAATCAATAAACGCCTTTTCTGTTGTTGCAATATTATTTTCTTCATAGTTAAAATTATCTGTCTTGTACAAAATCACAATTGATTTCTCTGATGTATACATATAGTTATAAAAAGTTTCTTTAAATAATGTAGGTTCAGTTGCCATTATATTTTTTTCCCGTAAAATCCAAAGTATCTCTTGATATGCTGTTTTTTCAACAAAAACAATTATTGGGTAGTTTTCCGGAACATGTTGCATAAACTTTGATAAAACATCCATCCCAGAAATATAATATTCAAAACCTTCTTCATCTAATATTTCTTTTATTTGTCTTGCCATATTTGACAAATATACCGCTGACTTACCTTTCATTTCATTAAATGAATATACCCCATTTCGAACTCTCTTCAAATAGCCTTCATCTACCATTTTAGAAAGCATCCAATACAAGCTGCTTTTTGGTGAATCCGGGAAAATCGCTTGTATATCATTAAAATATATATTTAACTGAGTTCTTAAATTCTCTTTTATTAATTGATACTTCACCTCTAATGAGGATTTTTGCTTTCTCATTTTTTTATTCTCCTTGCATGGTTTACTTTAAACATATTACCACACATTAATAAATATTTCAAGAAATAGTAGCAAATATTATATTTTATACCATTTCTTTATAATGCTTTAATAATTTATATTTATCTGTTTGTTCCTCATTTTTTAAATCGAGTAGTAGGTAAATAATTAATTTATTTTCCGTCCTCTCACACCACGCGTACGTACCGTTCGGTATACGACGGTTTAATATCTGCAAGTTTAAAGTAGTTTATCCTTGAGTTTCTTTATTGATTTCTCGTGTACTCTCATTTTGATACCATCTTTAGAGTGATAAAATGTGTACCCCAAAAATTTACAACGCCAAGTTCTATCCACTTTGCTTTTATCTGTGTTGACCTTCAATTTAAGGTCACCTTCAATAAATTTGGTTATGCTTTTCATAACTCTTTCTGCCGCTCTCCAGCTTTTTACATAAATGTTGCAGTCATCAGCATATCTGACAAACCTTAGGCCTCTTTTAGTCAGTTTCTTGTCAAGTTCATTAAGCATGATATGCTTAAAAGTGGAGACAAGTTTCCGCCTTATGGAACTCCTAAATCTGTTGAAGTCACATCTTTTTAATGCACCATGAGCGCTTCTTCCTGGCCTAAATCCAAAACTATTATCTGAAAAAGTCTTTTCAAATATTGGACTTAAGATCTGTGCTATTGCTTGTTGTACTACTCTGTCGACTACTGTTGGTATTCCAAGTTGTCTTTTCTTCCCGTTATCTTTTGATATTTCTACCCTTCTAACAGGTAATGGTTCATTGTTCCATCAAGCAATCAAGCCCCATAACGGACTTTCACCGTCAAGCTACCGCCCATGCTGGGTGCACCTAATATAGCAGCAAATTTTCCATTTGCTGCTATTTTATTATTTAGTAAGAAAAATGTAATGGCAATAGAGCTTCAGGATTTACCTGAAAATATATTTCAACGGCTTGTCTTTAGTGATGAAAATGATGAAATATACAAGGAAGAATTACATCTGCTCAACCAAAGAAAACACTTGTTCGAATTGTACGGATATGCTATAATTATGTATGATTTGTAAAGGGGAGTTCAATTTATGAGTAAAAATCCGTTAATACTACCAGTTCTAAAATGGGTTGGTGGTAAAAGACAGTTGTTGAAAGAAATATTACCGTTAATACCTAGAAATATTTCAACTTATTATGAGCCGTTTGTTGGCGGCGGTGCTGTTTTATTTGCACTACAGCCTAAAAAGGCAGTTATAAATGATTATAATGCTGAATTAATTAATGTTTATAAAGTTATCATGGACAACCCAATTGAACTTATTAAAAATCTTGAGGAACATAAAGAAAAAAATAATTCAGAATATTTTTATCAAATAAGAGAAAAAGATAGAACTACTGATTATAATAAATTATCGGATATTGAAATCCTACAATATTACGATTTAAAAGAAGAGCATCCACTAATATTTCCCCCATACTATTTAATCAAATTATGATATTAACATGTGGTTTTAAATTTATACGAATTTTTCACTATGCCTAAATAATTATTTTCATCGTCAAACTCCAAATCTTTTCTCTGTTTGAATAATAACCTATTTGGTATAATTTGTCAAAGAATTGATAAAAAATTCTTCTTTAATTTCTTCTATTAAATCTTGAAACTATTCTTAATACATAAATGAATATGTTAATAAAATCAAGGAATAAATTAAGTGCTAATCTAGGTACATCATCTTCTGTAAACGGACGATTTTTTATTAATGATATATCATGAAGCACGTATCCGCTAAATATTAGTATTCCAAGCCAAGCTATTGCAAGATGATATATTTCTGATCTTAAAAACAAGCCCACAATGCTTATTAAAATCAAAGCTATAAGTCCTACAAACAATGTACCGCCCAAGAAAGTAAAATCTCTTTTAGATTGTGATGAATACAATGCTAAACTGCCGAATACTACTGTTGTTATTCCCAATGATATGAGCACCATTTCTGAACCGATGGTTGATACATAGTACAATATTGTGGGAAATGTGCTAATTCCCATTAAAAATGCCACTGAATAAATAATTGCCTTTGAAAGCGATCTGTTTTCACTTCTTCTGGTAACTGTTGCTACTATCAATACTATTATTGAACCTATGCCTGCAATAAATGCAAACTGCGGTGGAACAAACATTTTTCCAATAATCATTCCTATAGTACATATGAGCAACAGAACAAAAAATTCATTTAATACTTTATTAATAAGATCTTTTTTATCATTCTCATCATAATAATATCTTTCCATTGTCTCTCCTTAAAATAATTTATATATTATTAATTCTATTTAAAAATATATTTATTTGCATATATCTATTATACAACAGAAATCTTAAAAAATTATAAATAAATTTATAATTGTCAAAATTGAAATAATAATGTTTTATTGTGTTTTATTATGCATATATGTTATATTGTAATAGTTGGATGTAACTCAGCCTATCAACCGGTTAAGCAAAACCAGATAATGCATATGAAAAACTAATTGAGGTGATTTTATGATAAATATTAATGTACCGGGAAAATGTACATACTCCTTCGAAAACGTAGTATTTGATTTCAATGGAACAATTGCTGTAAACGGAAAAATATCTTCATCAACAAGAGATAAAATAGCTCTTCTTTGTGATATGGCAAATGTTTATGTGCTTACTGCCGACACATATGGTTCGGCAGCCAAAGAATGTGAGGGACTAAATTTAAAATTAAAAACTTTTCCTAAGGATAATGCAGCTGATTTTAAAGCTAAAATAGTTGATGAATTAGGAAGAGATAAAACCATTTGTTTCGGAAATGGATATAATGATATAAAAATGTTTGAAATAGCATCGCTTTCTGTTGCAGTTTTAGAAAAAGAAGGAATGTGCACTGCTTTACTTAAAGAATCTGATATTTTAGTTAAATCTATTGAAGACGGCATTAATTTATTATTAAATACAAGCGCTCTAATTGCAACGCTTAGAGGATAAGAAATTTATTTTTCTATGCTTTCAAAATCTTCCCAGAAGTTTTTGATTTTGTTGTATTTAATTTCTTTTTTTGTATAAACTTCTTTGTTGTAAATTATTGGTTTAAATGATTTGCCTATTATTATATCATCAGCAAAGTATTTTTTGCATATGGCAATTTGCTGCATTCCATACCCGTAACTTCCGGTTATTGACAAATTTATCCTGAATCTGCTTTCCAATGAATTTATTTGTTTGTTATATTCCTTTGCTTTATTTGATTCTTCAATTACATTGAAATTTTGAAAAGTATTTTTAAATGTGTAAGAAAAATCATGTTTCCCTAAATATGTGATATAATAATCGGTTAAAATATTAAATACACCTGCACTTCTGTCCCAGGCGTTATGTTCTGTGACGCTTATTCTCAAATCAGGATTTACAAGAGGTTCTTTATTAGTGTTAATAACTCTAAAAATAAGCATATCTGTGGTGGGATTGTATATTATTTTTTCGGAAAATTTTATTAAATTTCTTGGATACAGCATTTTAATTGACAAAACTGAAATCATTAAAGCAAAATACATGGCAGTAATGCTTGAATGAATTATAACTATTACTTTCCCAATTTTTGTTACAGGCACAAAATCACCATACCCAATTGCCAATGATGTAATAAACGAAAAATAAACATAATCAAAAAATACAGTTTTGTTTTTTAGCACTTCAAAAAAGTAATATGCTATAGAAAACAATATGTTGATTGCTAAATAGTATCCTAATAATTGCAATAATACTATTCCAATATGAAGATTTCTTATTTTACTTACCCACCCCAGACTTGCTTTTCGGGGATATTTTAAATTCATCAATTTACCTCTAATTTTTTAAGTTTTTATATTATGTCCTTTTAGAGATATTTTTTGCATTGAATTAAAAATTATTGGTTATCATGCAAAGTATTAGGAGATGAATTTAAAAACTATAAACTTGTACCCGATTTCATTTTATTGTTGGATTTTCCATTATCCCCATAAATAGAGGAATCCCGGTTGTTGTATCAACAATGCCATATACAAACGGCCTGTCAAACACTACTCTTTGAATTTCTACAGGTATTGATGTTTCAGACACTTCAACAGATGTCACAGCAGCAGCTTCCGTGCCTTTTTCGTCTACTTTTATAAATGTTTTGTGTATGACTTCACTGATGTAAAGATCCTTGTTTTTATCTTCTTTCATCAATGAAAAATCAGCATTAGTTGGATCAAAAGCTGTTTCCATTCCTAATTTTGACAGTTCATTTTTCAGACTGTCATCATAGCTGCTTTCAAACTTTGGAATTGAAAGCTCTATATTTCTGGTTTCCTTGTTTTTCATTAATTCAATAAAATCCATAGGTGTCAAATTGTTTATGAATTCTTTTGGAGACTGTCCTTCTTCAGGCAAAATTCCAACAAAAGCAAATTGTTCATCCAAGTATGGTAAAATCACTCCTGTTGCTCCATCTGCCTGCAAATAATCCATATCTCCTCTTCGGTTCATAAAATCTGTTTCCACTGTGCCGGTTGGATAATTAAACTGCATTTTGTATGTATTGTTGGCTGAAAATTGTTCTTTCCAATCACCTTTAAAATAAATGGCATTAATAAGATACATCATTACATCGTCATTAATTTCTTCCACAATTTTATCTATTTTACCATTAGTAGCATCTGCCACCCATTTATTTATTGTACCAGGCGCACTTTTGTCACTGAAATCCACACTTTTTACATATGCGGAATAATAATCTGCATTAGTCTGTAGAAATTCTTTGTTCGCTGCAAAACCTTCTCTGTACCATATTGAGTTGGCTATTGAAAATTTCGCAATTCTGTCCTCATTCATTAATGAATTCATCCAATCATTTAATCCAGCGTTTAACTGTTCTATTGAAATATTTTCAGCCTTCAATGTTTTAAGCATATCAGTCCTGGTTTCATTATCTGCTCCATTTAATGTCATAGCTAAAGCAAAATAAACTGATGGAGTTGAGATCATAATGTTTCCTTCGTTTTCACTGCTTTTTTTAAACATATCCCATGTAAAATCTAAGATAGCTCTATTTAAATTGTCATCCATTGGGGCAGGTACCCCATCCCTATTTTTTGACTCAATACCTTCCATCAAATCATTTGAAAGCGATGTGCAGCCTGTTATAACCATCAAAACAACAAGCAAAAAACATACTATATAATTTATTTTTTTCATGCTGTTGATACCTCCTTTTGTTACTATGACGATTTTCATAGTAAAATGTTCCACATCATATTTATGAATGCTTCATGTTACTATTTTAACTTATTGTATTTATCTTGATATTAAAGCTGTCAATGTGTATAATGAAAAACAATATTGTTATATTTGATGATATTTAATCGCACTGCTGAAAAAGTACATTTTTAATTTATAAATTATTAGAGTAGGAGAATATATGAAAAAGAAAGACATAATACTTGCATTATTAGTTGTAATAATTTGGGGAGCAAATTTCACAGTCATCAAATTAGGCCTTGGGGGTGTCCCTTCAATGCTTCTAGTTGTTCTAAGATACATAATAACAGCATTTCCTGCTGTATTTTTTATTAAAAAACCAAATACTGAATGGAAATATATTATATTGTACGGACTCTTTGTAGGGGTATTGCAGTTTTCATGTTTGTTTTATGCTATGGAAATCGGAATGCCAGCTGGTATTGCTTCTATAGTTTTACAGTTACAAGCATTTATTTCGCCAATTTTGGCATTGCTATTTTTAAAGGAAAAATTGAAAGCAAAACAAATAGTCGGATCATTAATTGCAGCTTCAGGACTTATTATTATTGGAATGGCCGCCGTATCGGACGGAATATCTGCAATTCCTTTAGAAGCTATTGTACTGACAGCTGCTGCTCCTGTTTTCTGGGCTGCTTCAAATATAATTTCAAGAGTTGCTTCAGAGAAGGCCGCTGCCAAGGGAGAAAAATTAGATATGTTCAGCCTGGTAGTTTGGTCCGGAATCATACCACCAATTCCTCTTTTGATTTTCGCTTTAATGCTTGACACTCCTCAAACATTATGGAATGCAGTTATCAATTTAAATGGCATCTCTATATTTGCAGTATTATATTTGGCATTTGGAGCAACATTGTTCGGTTATGGTGTATGGAGCAAGTTGATAGCAAAATATCCTATGGGAAAAGTTGCACCGATTTCTCTTCTGGTTCCAATAACAGGATTATTGACAGCAAGAATTGTACTTTCAGAACAGCTGTCCGCAATGCAGTGGCTTGGCGCATCAGTAATATTAACAGGATTGATAATTACTAACGTTAATTTTGATATATTTAAAAATTTTATTAATAAACAAAGTTCAAATAATGTAACGAAATAAAGCGTCTGAAGATACTTTGAAATAAATATAGCCTCCTGTCAATCAGGAGGCTATATTTATATACTTCTTTTGCAAATCCTGTATACAAGTATAACACAATTAGAATATCAGATCCTCGTCCATTATTTTTCCTTCTGCAATTATATTTGTATCGCCTATCAAAAAAAGTTTATCAACATTATTATCAGTTTTTTCTATTTCTATAAACAATTCTCCACCAGGAACAATTATTTTAGCTTTGTTCTCTTTTAGGTATCCTTTAAGTATAAGAGCAACTGCTGTTGATGCTGAACCTGTACCACAGGCTAATGTTAAATCTTCTACTCCCCTTTCATATGTTTTTACAATTGCAGTATTATCATCTATTACTTCAAAGAAGTTAACATTAGCTCCTTTGACAAAACCTTCATAATATCTTATTTTTCTTCCGGTTTCAAAAATATCCCCGTCACTTGCATGTTGAAGTCCATCATATTTTACAACAGCATGAGGCAATCCTGGATTTCCTAATTCTATATAAGAACATTCATATTTTACATTATCAATTTCTATATCATTATTAAGTTTTATTACTTCCGGATTATTAAGTAATACTTTTACAAGCCTTCCTTCAAGAACTTCTGCGCTGACTATTCCTGCAGTTGTTTCAAACCTCATTTTTTTGCCTGCAATATTATTTAAATATGCATAGCGAGAAATACATCTTGCTCCATTACCACACATTTCACCTATGCTGCCATCGGAATTAAAAAATCGCATTTTGAAATCTGCATCACCGTCAGGAAAATCAACCACCATAAATCCATCTGCACCTAATGATACTTTTCTTTGGCATAATTTTTTTGCAATTGCAGATAATTTTTCTACAGGTAATTTAAGTATTATATTGTTTATAATTATAAAATCATTTCCTGCACCCTGCATTTTAGTAAATTCCATTTTTTTCACCTCTTTATAATTTTAACATTTCTACAATTTTACATTAATGATTCTGGAATTATTTCATTTCCAATCATATGTTCATAGCTTTGTCTTTTTACTATTATTTCTGATTTGCCATCTTTAACTAACACTGTTGCCAACAGTGGATTTTTATTGTAGTTGCTGGCCATTGTATAACCGTATGCACCTGTTG
>NZ_JAWQJF010000156.1:0-9681 GCF_033447055.1 Sedimentibacter sp. | reverse complement strand
TGCATGCTATATTTTTTTCTCATTTAACATCACCTCCGTTTCATTACTTTAGCATTTTTCTGGTGATGTTTCACTACGGTCTTTTATTCGGCGCTTACGAAAATATTTAGTTTAAATATTGTTTCTTTCTTGTTGGCAAGAGATATTGAAGTTGAATTAAAAAAAGATAAGGATAATAAGATTTATGGTGTAGTAGAAAATGATATATTTGATTTGCTGGCAGAGTATAAGAATAATAGTTTTCTGCAAAAGTTTTTATATTCGTATTCATTATTAAGAAAGAGAATAAAAAAATTAAATTGAGTATCAACTGATTTATTGGTTGGTGCTTTTTTATTGTAAAGAAATATTAAATTAAAATTATAGGAGAAAAACAAAATGGTATATAAGAATAAAACTTGGTACAAGGACTTTTCAGAAACACTTGATAAAGGTGAGATTGGAGAAAGTGCGTTTATTCAGTTGGCTAAAGGGTTAGATAATGTTGTTGTTTATGATTGTAGGAAATTTGACTTCTGTAGAAAACGTGATATTGATTTTATAATATTTATTTATGATGAAGATGATAAAATTGATTGCAAATTAATAGAAATAAAAACAGAATATTCTTATGGGAAGTATTCAAAAGATATGCAAAGGTTCTGGATTGAGGATATTTCAAGCCAGAAACAAAATAGTGATGGCTGGTTTCGCTACTGCTCATGCGATATAATGGTTAATGTGGATGCTATTAATAATGTTATGTATATGTTTGATTTTAATGGATTAAAAACATACATTGATTTATATTATGGAAACGATAGCAAAAGAGTTGATTATAAGAAATTAGAATATGGATCAACTGCTTATGTTGTTAACATACAATTGTTTCTTAAATGGTTAGAAGATAATGGGAAGTATTATAAGATTGTAGATATGAAAGAGGTGATATAAATGAAGAACATGGAAGGATTAACTGAAGCACAATATAAAGCAATAGCATTATTAGTATGGACTGATAAAGGTAAGCAAGAAATTGCGGATGAAATAGGTGTACATAGAGTTACTTTGTATCGTTGGTATAAAGAAGATGATTTCATGAATGAATTACAAAAGGAAAGACGTAATAAATTTGTAGTTTACGGAGACGTTGCAACAAAAGAGTTGATGAAACTTGTTAAGGATGACAGCGATAAACGTACACAGTTACAAGCTATTAAGATGATACTTGGTGAGAATGGATTATGTTCGGATAAATTACAAGTTGAGAATACCACAACAACAGAATTAAAAATTACATTATTCGATTCTGAAGAGGAAGAAACAGAGGAATAACAGGTAAATTGGTTGAATTTGGGAATGTATAGAGTATTCATTGATTTTAGTGGTATCTGGTAGTAAATCATTAATTATGTCGCAAAACAGAAATTTTGCTCATATAATCTATATTATACAAGATAGAAAATATAATAATGCAAGTATCACAAACGTTGATATTGCAAGGTTAATGATGATAGTTCGTTGTTTTCCTTGCTTTACTTATGTAGAAATGTATAAAAAACAGTACTTTTTTCATACAATGCAATGAATATTTATTAGGATAAAATGAAAGCTTTAATAGGGTGTTACCCCTTTATAAATACATATGGCTGTTAGTAGGCACTATAATTTTCACAGACTAAAAAATAACCTTTATAAACGTTTTAAGACATTCAAATATCAAATAGCACAATTACTCAACAATAACATTATCGTTCACACATGAACGTTTAAAGGTCTGCAAATGGATGATATAACTATCAAATTCAGTATGATTTTCCCGTTAGAGCAACTTTAAAACAAACGCAATTATTCTATTAATTAATTACTCAACCAGCACTATTTTATTAAAATTTAATATCAAAACAAGCTAAAAAGTACCCAAAAGGTACTAACAAAAAGGGCATGAATAATGTTCTTTTTTTATGTAAAAAAGTAGGTGAAGAAAATAGCAAAAAAGAAATTTAATATTGATAATTTAAAAATAGATAAACAACTATTTAATGAAGCATATTTACCTTATTTATTTGATTATAGCCACAGATACAATTTATATTATGGTGGCAGAAATTCTGGAAAGTCATATTTCATAGTAGACAAGCTAATTTTACTTGGCATAAAAGAAAAAAGGCGAATGTTATTTCTGATTAAACAAACAAATAGAGTTAATGAAACTATTTGGCGAATGACATTAGACGCTTTAGAAAAATTTCAACTATACGAATATTGCGAATTTAATCGTTCAGAACATACAATTATTTTTCCTAATTGCACTTATATTAAAATGTCTGGAATGGATTCTTCTGAAAAGGCTAAAGGATTTGTAGATATTGATTGTGTCTGGTTTGAAGAATGTACTGATTTTACTGAAGAAGATATTGATGCTATGGATGGTACTTTAAGAGGTAAAGTTAAGAACAAAATGTTGTATTTTTCAATGAATCCGATAAGTATGCAAAATTTTACATTCAAATATTTTGGTTTTGACACAGGTATAATTCCACCAGATACATTTATTTTAAAAACAACTTATCTTCAGAATAAATGGTGTGATGAAAAAGAAAAAGCACGTTTAGAAAGATTAAAGGAACGTAATCCAGCAAGATATAAAATTGAAGCATTAGGTGATTTTGCTACATTGGATAAATTAGTTTTCTCTTATAAAACTGAAAAATTAGATGTAAATGAATTAATCAGAAATAACCCTGAACTAATTACTTGTATTGGAATGGATTTTGGATTTAACGATCCTACAACTTGCATTTTATCACTTTATGATGAGAAAACAAAAACTCTGTATGTATGTGATGAGATATACAGAAAAGGTTTAACCAATGCTGAAATTGCAAGGTTAGTTAAGGAAAAATGCTGGCATAAAAATATAATTATTGCCGATTCTGCTAATCCAAAAGATATAGCTGATTTGAAAAAAATGGGGCTTACTAAAATTAAACCTTGTAAGAAAGGTAAAAACTCAATAATTTCTGGAATAAGAAAAATGCAGGAGATGGAAATTATTATAAATGAAACGTGCGAAAATACAAAAGCAGAATTTGATAATTACTGCTGGCAAAAAGACAAAAATACACTTCAATATATTGATATACCAATAGATACTTGGAATCACTGCATCGATGGAATTAGGTATTCAATTCAAAATATACGAAAAAAGGCACGAATCTTAACAGTTAAATTATAAAAATAGAAAAGGATGTGATAATTTTGTTTCAAATTTCAAAAGATACTGAATTAACGACAGAACATATTAAAAAATATATAGAAATATTTAAAAGTCAATACTTACCTAAATTAAAAACAAATAAAGCATATAATGATACAAAAAATACGTCTATTATGAATAGGGTTATAGCACAACCAGATAAACCAAATATTAAGATAGCCACTGCATATAGCAAATATATTACAACTTTGATTTCTGGTTACTTTATGGGTGGCAAACCTATTGCTTATACTATACCAAACGAGCAATTAGAAGCTATTATAAATAATAATATGGAAAAAGAACAAAGTCATAATATGGCAATTGAGAAGAAATGTTCAATATATGGTATAGCTGAAGAATTACTGTATTTAGACGAAAATAAAGTATTGCAGATGACAAAATTAAACCCTGAACAAGTCATATTAATTTATTCAAATGATATTGATGGTGAGTTGTTATATGCTATTCGTTTCTTTGATGAAACTGACATATTAACTAATAAAACATTAACTAATATTGAGCTATATACTAAACAAGACATTAAAATATTCAAACAAGAAAACAATATAATTACACTTATTGAAGTTAAAGAACATTTCTTTAAGGAAGTACCAATAAATGTATTTTTAAATAATGATGATATGACAAGTGATTCTGAATGTGTACATAAATTAATTGATGGTTTAGATATAGCTTTATCAGACACTGCAAACTTTAGAGCAGAACTCAATGACAGCTATTTATGTATTTACAATAGCAATATTTCAGATGAAGAAATATTAAAAATGAAATCGAACAGAATATTTAGTATTGATAGTGATGAAGGCAGTTCAGCTAAAATCGAATGGCTTACTAAAGAGACTGCTGATACAGAAAATGAAAATTATAAAGATAGACTTGAAAACATGATTAAGAAATTTTCATTTGTACAAGATTTAGAAACTATTGCAACAAGTCATGTAACTGCTGAATCAATAAAAAATGGAAGTTATGGTATTGAGGGAATAGTATCAGAAAAAGAATCATTTTTCAAACAAGCATTATTAAGACGTTTACAACTTATCTCTAATATCTAAAATTTGTTTGGAAATAACTTTACAACTGATGATATAAAAATACAATTCTTTAGAAATATACCAAAGAATTTAACAGCAATTTCAGATAATGTATCAAAATTAAAAGATACAGTTTCAAGAAAAAGTTTGTTGCAGCAGATACCTTTTATAACAGATATAAATGCTGAATTAGAAGAAATTGAGAAAGAACATAAATTAGATAAACAAAAAAAACAGAATACACAAGATAATTAATCACCTTGATGGTGTTTTTTTATTGTCTTTTTTAGTATCAGACATTAAAGAAATGCTTAAATCTCACTTACGAGGGAGAGTAAATTAAAAAATAAGAAAGGTGTACAACTTATGAGGGGTACAAGGTGTAAAAAATGGAAGATAATAAAAACGTTGACGTTAACAATAAAGAAGCAGATAACAAGGAAATTAACAAAATAGAAATAACTCAAGAGGAGTTAGATAAGAAAATCCAACAAGCAATTTATACTAATTCTCAAAATGAAAAGAAAAAGTATGAAAAGGAATTACAGAAACAAAAAAGTTTAATGGAAATGGATGAACAATCCCGTTTAGTTGAAGAAAAGAAACAGCTTGAACAACAATTAGCTGAAATTCAATTAACTAATTTAAAATATGAAACTGCAAAAGTTTTAAATAATAAGGGAATGAGTGCAGAATTTGTAGATTTCGTAGTTGGTAATGACACAGAAACAACTCAAGCCAACATTGAAAATTTAGATAAGTTATTTAAAAAAGCTGTATCAGAAGAAGTAAGTAAAAGAGTTACTTCAACTGGCACAAAGAACAGTAATAATTCCATAAACGGAACAATGACGAAAGAACAGTTTAGAAAAATGAGTATTGCTGAACAAACAAAATTGTTTAATGAAAATCCAGAACTTTATAAACAATTAACTAACAGATAGAAAGTTTGAAATGATATACAACTTTCTTTTTTTTATGCAATAAAACAAAATAATAATAAGGATGGTACAAATAAATGGCAACAGGAACAATATATAATAATGTAGTAGTAACAGATAGAATTAATAACGCTTTAAATACAATGCTTGAAACAAGAACACTTATGACTATTGATGATAGTTTACAAGGTTCTGACGGAATGACACAAAAAATTAAAAAATATACCTATACAGGTTCTGCACAAGAAGTAGCAAAAGGTGAAACAGCTAATGCTGGTTCAGTTGGATATGTAGACAATGATTATACAGTTAAAAGAGTACAAGCTAAATTTGTATATAATGATGACGATGCTATGCAAGATAGCAAATTTGTTGAAGCAGGAATTGACGGAATGCCAAAATCAGTGGTTAATTATGGGAATAATAAATTCTTTGGTGAATTAGCTAAATTTGGTTATGGTGTAGATGGTTCAGTTTTTAACTATGATTTAATCGTAGATGCTATTGCTTCTATGGATGTGGAAGATGAAAACGGATTATTTATTCTTGGTGGAAATGATTTTAAGAAAGCTATAAGAAAAGATGATGATTTTAAATCAGCAAATCAGGGTGAAATATTGTTTACAGGACAAATTGGGAATGTAGCAGGAAAACCTGTTATAATTTCTAAATTAGTACCTGCTGGAGTTGTTTATGTTTTTACAAAAGAGGCAACAAAAATGTTCTTAAAGAAAGATACTTTTGTTGAACAAGCACACAATGTAGAAACTAAAGATAATACAATAGTTGCAGACCAATATGTAATAATTGCATTAGTAGATGATACTAAAGCAAGAAAAGTTATATTAGGTTCAGCAGTAGCAAGTGCAACAGCTTTTAATGTTGTTCAAAATGCAGAACTTCCAACAGAAGTAGAAGTAGTTTTAAATGATGGAAGCAAAGTAAAAGTACCAGCAGTTTATAAAGCAGTTTATTCTACAGCTACATTAGGTGTTATTTCATCCACTAAAGTAACAGTTGGTGGAAAAGACATTGATGTTGTAATAACAGTTATTGCTTAATAGTTTAAGGGGTGGGGAAACTCACCCTTATTTTTTTATATAAAAAAGGGGTGAATAAATTGACACCAATAGAAAATATTCAAACGCTTACTGGTTTTACAGATACAGCTAAGATTAACGCATTAATTGAATTAACCAAAAAAGAAATAGAAACATACTCAAAAAGAGTATATAACACTTTGACTATGGATTCTTTATTAACTGAAATGGTTATTTTTAAGGTGCAAAAATTAGGAAATGAAGCTACTAAATCATTAACATATAATGATACAACTCAATCATTTTTAACTGATTATCCAGCATATATTATAAGACAACTTGACGAGTTAAAGAAAAAGGTGAGGTTGTTATAATGATAGCACATGAAATATTAGAAACCAAACTAATTAATCAATATAGTAAGATATATAGTATATTCGCTCAGAATAACGCCCTAAAACTCAATTTAAGCGAAGATAATACTATAAACGGGTTAATTCAAGACGTAAAGTCAAACAATGCAAATAGCACTTATAAAAAAGAAATTATTACACCATACAATACTTTAAAGACAGGTGATTATATAACTCATACTTGTAATGGAAAAAGTATCAATTATATAATTGAAAGTCAAATTGATACAGAAATAGGTTGTGATAAAGCATATTTATTGGAATGTCCATTTAGCGTAAAGATATTTGACTGGAATTTTACAGATATAAGAGAATACCCAATAAGCTTAAAAACCAATAATGGAAGTTTAGGGGTAACTGAAGGTGCAATAGCAATAACAGCTAATTCTTCTTTTGATATTATTATTAAATATGACGAACATACCAGAAGTTTTGTTAAAAGTGATAATATGATTAATGGAATTGAACACGCAAAAATTATGAGGGTATTAATTGATGGTATGGCTTTTTCAGTTGTTGGTGTAAATCATTTGATTTCTGAAGGTTTGTTGGTTATATCAATAGAAAATACAAATATAAATTCAGCCGATAATTTAGACTTGGGTGTTGCAGATTATACAACATATTACAGAGAACCGATTGATTATAACAAATTAATTAATGATGAAATTATAAAATATGAAACTACAGCTAATGTAACAAAAGACATTTTAGCAAATACCGACATTACTAATACTATTAAAAAATTGAAAACAGGACAAACAGCTAATACTGGTATAAATGTTTATGTTTCAGCAGTTGATGCAGATAATTTACTGACATTAACAGATGGTGTTGTAACATTGACAAGTCAAATACCATTTGAAGGTTTAGATAATTTAACTACTGTCACATTAATATTTACAGCAGGTGGAATATCTAAAACATTATTAGTTAATATTACGATTGAAAAGCAAGATGAGGTAATCACAGATGAAGATATAGTTAATGCTGAAATGTTGAAATATAATTCAAGTGCTGTAATTGCTAAAGATGTAATTGCAAATACGGACGTTACTTCAACAGTATTCAAAATGATTGATGGACAGACAGCTAATCCAGAATGCAATGTAATTGTTTCTTCTGTGGATATTGATGCTTTATTAACCTTAACAGGTGGCGTAATTACTCTTACAGATATAATACCTTTTGAAGCTACTGATAACACTACTACCGTTACTTTATCATTTACAAAAGGAACTGTAACTAAAACTTTACTTGTAAATGTAACCATAACAAAACAAGATGAAGTTGCCCCACCTAATTTAGTTATAACAGGTAATTATGAAGATTTGTGTATCGGTGACACGAATGAATATACCATTAATACAACTAATCCTGTTATTTGGGGTGTGTCTAATGAAAATAATGGCTTAACTCTAAATACAACTGGTACAAGTAATATCTGTACAGTAACTGCGAAAAGTGATACTAATTTAATTGGTAAGCAAGAAACATTAACTGCTACAGTAAATGGATTTAATTATACGTATATAATTTATATTGTATCTATGATTTAAGGGTGGTGAGTTGATGGACATAGCACAGTTAATTGAAAATTTTGGTTTCCCAATTGCAGTAACTATTGCTTGCGGTTATTTCATATTTAAGATGTACAATAATATGGTATCAGAAAATGCTACAAGGGAAGAACGCAATTATAAAATGATGGAAAAGTTCTCTATTAGTATAGAAAAATTCTCTACAGTTTTAGAAGTTTATGAAAATCGTTTAGGAAATATAGAAACTGATGTAAAAGTAATAAAAGATATTGTGAATAAATAATAGAAATGGAAAATAGAATAAGTAAAGGGTAGTAAATGGCTACTCTTTACTGTATTATAATAAAAAGAGATAATAATGTAAAAGGAAGATAATTAGAAGTATAAGGGAGAATATTAAATGGAAAATAACAGACCATCTATAAGTCAATATTTAGTAACAACATGTTTATTAGTAATAGATGAATTAAATGAACGTTACAAAGGTATGAGTAAAGAAGAATTAAAAAAAATTGCTAATGAAAAATTTAATGAAATGGATATTACTGTAAGGTTAGGAAACCCTTTTGGACATATGGCACATTACTCTGTTGGAGATAATGGAAAAAGTAAAAATAAGAATAATCATGATATATTTATAGAACAGAAAGATTTTATAATTGAAGTAAAATTTCTAAAAAATTGGAAAAGTGGTTCTAAAAATAATACAAGTTCAAATAGTAAATCTTGGAGTGAATATCAAAAGGATTTCGATTGGCTTATTTCAGAAATAGATGCAGGTAATAAAGATAACAGGGCTTTTGTTATTGGTTGGTTTAACTGTGTTGAATACTTTTCTCAACTTATGCAATTAGGTACTAACCCTGGTGTTAAGACATTGTTAAATGAAGAGAGAGTTGTTTATTTTCCTTTTCTTTATAAAATGAAAATTCCCACCTATACAACTGATTTAGCATATAACTATTCATGGGCGTATAACCCAATTCCAATGAACCTTATTGGAAATCATATTGAAAAATATAATTGTATGTTTTTAGGAAATCAAAAAGACTGTTTTCATTTTGCAATATATTATTAAATTATAATTTTGACTAGAATTATGCTAAATTACACATAAAATAGTTGTTCGTGTAATTGCGACAATATATGACAACAACAAACATATCACAATGATAAATTAATAGATAAACTTGACATTAAATGAGTAATAATATACAATAATTTTATACACAAAACACCTATAAACTATAGAAATCAAACCTATAAAGTGTTTTAGAAAAGTTAAAAATTAAGAAGGATTTATTTGTAAATTTTTTACAGGTTAAAAGGTTAAAAACGTTCAAAATTACCCATTGAAACAATCAACAGTATATTTGGGTACACGATTCATAATAATAAAGGAAAACCAACAAACAGTGAGTTTATTGCAATGATAGCAGACAAACTTCGT
>NZ_JAWQJF010000155.1:0-2582 GCF_033447055.1 Sedimentibacter sp. | reverse complement strand
ACTCCAATAGCATTATCCAATACTCCCAACTCAACTAATGTTTCAGCAACTAATTTATGAATAACTCCATGTGTACATCCTGGACAATAATGAAAAGGAATATCTGTTAAGCCTTTTGATTTTTCATATACGATAGTCATTATTTTGTACCTCCTGCGATTTTTTCAATTTCAGCCAATATATCTGCAGGTGTAGGAACCATACCGCCAGTTCTTCCGTAAAAATAAACAGGAAGCCTTCCTTCAATACCTATTTTAATATCATCGACCAATTGACCTTGGCTCATTTCAACTCCAAGTATTCCTTTTGCATCAGGATTTATATCTTTATATATTGCATATGGGTAAGGCCACAATGTAATAGGTCTTATCATCCCAACTTTTATTCCTTTTGCAGCTGCTTGCTTAATAGCTGTTTTAACTATTCTTGAAGTTGTTCCATAAGCTACGCATACAACTTCTGCATCTTCTAATCCAAACGCTTCATATAAAACTTCATTTTCTTCCATTGCTTTATATTTTTTTTGCAATTTATTATTATGAGCTTCCAAGTCTTCTGCTTGTAAGAATAATGAATTGATTACATTTCTTTCTCTTTTTCCTTGAGTTCCTGTAGTTGCCCAATCTTTTGCAGGCAAATTGGTATTTAAATTATCTTTAAATTCTACAGCTTCCATCATTTGACCAATCATACCGTCAGCTGCTATAAGTACTGGGTTTCTATATTCGTCAGCTTTATCAAATGCAAGCATAACATAATCTACTGTTTCCTGAATGCTAGCTGGAGCATAACATAATGTTCTGTAATCTCCATTTCCACCGCCTCTTGTAGATTGATAATAATCTGATTGACCTGGCTGAATACTTCCAAGGCCTGGACCACCTCTCATCATGTTAACAATAACACATGGAATTTCTGCTCCTGCAGCATAAGTTATACCTTCTTGTTTTAATGAGATTCCAGGACTTGAAGATCCTGTCATTACTCTTGCTCCAGCTCCGCCTGCTCCATAAACCATATTTATTGCAGCAACTTCACTTTCTGCCTGTAAGAAAACACCGCCTACTTCCGGTAAAGCTTTTGACATGTATTCTGGAATTTCACTTGAAGGAGTTATTGGATATCCGAAAAAATACCTACAACCAGCTTTTATAGCTGCTGCTCCTACAGCTTCATTACCTTTCATTAATACTTTAGACATAATTAACCTCCACTGTTATATTCTTTCTACTTTAATTGCTGAATCTGGACACATAATTGCACAATTGCCGCAAGCTATGCATTCTTCCATATTTGTTACATATGCTGGACTATAGCCTTTACTGTTGATTCTTTCCTTGCTCAATTTAATTATTTGTTTTGGACATACAGAAACACACAATTCACAACCTTTGCATGCATCCTCATTAATTGTTACTTTGCCTTTTGCCATGACGAAACCTCCATTTCTAACTCATCCATTCTTCCCTCATATAAAGATTTATGGGGAATAACTTTTCAATTATTTCTTTATTTGTAATTTTTAAAGCTACTTCTTTAATAGCAGCTTCATATCTAATAGGAATATCTGTTTCCCAAGATACTTTCTTAGTAAGTTCATGTCCAAACTCAACATCTTTCACTGTTGTATCCTTAAGCATGTGAGTGTTGTTTATTAAGCCTGTGACTTTCAAACCAGATGTACTTTCTATCATTCTTAAATATTTTATTGTATCAGCTACAGTTCTTGTTTCAGGTCTATTGCCATTAATTACATAAAACATGTCATACTCAACATTTTTTATTTTCTCTGCGTATCTGGCAAGCACTCTCGCACCTACAGGATCTCCGCCAACATCTATGACGGAATATTCATCTTGGTTTTGTATAGCAGCCCCTATTTCTGCAGGAAGCGCAGGAATATCTATAGAGGTATTTTTTATGCTGCTGTCATAAACCTTAATGCCATTCTTTTCGAAATATTCTCTTTTTTCCCTTGACCTAAAATAAGGATTAACAATATCTAAGTCAGCAATATTTACATTTTTATATTTTTCTTTTAGTTTTATTGCATAATTTACTGAGAATTCTGTTTTCCCACTACCGTAATGACCTATTACAACCACTAATCTTTTATCACGCATACACACCCCTCCCTTCAGCATATTTTATTATCTATATTCTTTTGCTGCTTCTACTCCCCTGAGAACTCTAAGCCCCCCTTGAGCTAAAGCGAGAAGTTCATCTTCTCCAGGATAAGTTATTACACTAGCAATAAATCCAACCTTTTTTTCTATCATTTCTACAAAATTTCTATCATAAGCAATTCCGCCCGTTATTAATATTGCATCAACTTCACCATCAAGGACAACTGCATATTCACCCACTGCTTTTGCTACCTGATAAGCCATTGCGCTGTAAATAAGTCTTGCTTTTTCATCTCCGGCAACAGCTCTTTCACTAACTTCTTTAGCATTGTTTGTCCCTAAATACGCACTGATTCCGCCTTTACCAACAATCATTTTATTAATTTCAGCTTCTGAATATTTTCCGCTGTAACATAATTTAACAATCTCTCCAATTGGAAGTGAGCCTGACCTTTT
>NZ_JAWQJF010000154.1:0-10481 GCF_033447055.1 Sedimentibacter sp. | reverse complement strand
ATCATAAGATCCTTTACCATTACAATCATGTCTTATAATATCATGGACTTCTTTTCTTCCATCAATACTTATTACAATATTATCCATGTTCTCATTGATAAAGTCTATTCTTTCTTCATTTAACAAAGTTCCGTTTGTTGTAGTTGTAAAATAAAAATGTTTGTTAGTTTCTTTTTCAATTTTTCTGCCATATCTTACCACTTCTTTAACAACATCAAAATTCATCAGGGGTTCTCCACCAAAAAAGTCTATTTCAATGTTTTTTCTTCCAGCAGAATTTGCAACCAAATAATCCACTGCCTTTAAAGCAACTTCTTTACTCATCAATTCTCGTCCACTATTATAGTCTCCCTCAGAAGCAAAGCAGTATTCACACCTTAAATTACAGTCATGTGATACATTAAGGCATATAGCTTTAACATTAGTATTTATATTTTTTGATGAAGCGATTTTTTCGATTTTTTCTATAGGTACAAAGAGCATTTCATTATCTCTTAGTGATTCAATTTCTTTGTAAGCTTCTGCTATCTCCTCAAATTTGTAATCGTTTCCTAGTTTTTCGCGCAAATAATCCAATGATGGAAATTCCTTTTCATCTTTTAACATGGCGTAAGATAAGTCATCAAGAACATGAATCATTCCGCTGTTTCCGTCTATTGCAAAGTTGTATCCGTTTAATGAATATGTATGTATCAATTGATTTCTCCTTTATTTATATAACATTAATATTTTGAAATTTACTACCTTTTTTTAAACTAACTCTTATACATTCAAAGCAAAACAGGTAATCTGAAATTACCTGTTTCGCCATCTCATGTTAGGTTAGAGAATTATATCTAATCGCCGCACTCATCTTAATGCAAATGTTCGTGGCAGATAGATCCTGTGGATTTAAGCATACCGGCTATATACTGTTCTGCAGCTGCTCTTGCATCTCCCTTTGCGCCTATAACTACTTCTATTCCTTTTTCATTAAATATTTCTACGGCTCCACCACCCATTCCACCTGATATTATTACCTCAACTCCTATATCATTTAAAAAGTTAGGTAATGCTCCAGGTCTATGTCCAGGGTTTGTTACAGATTCACTCTTTATAATCTCAGTACCTTCTGTCTCAAAAATATTAAAGTTAATGCAATGGCCAAAATGTTCCGTCACTGTATCTCTTTCACTCGCTACCGCTATTTTCATTATATATTCTCCATTTTATTGTAATATTTTACATATTTTCTAAAATTCCAGCTATATTATCAAATGAATTGTCGTCATAACTCTCAATCATCCCTTTGTCACAGTATAAAGCAACTTTAGGATCAAGGGGAAGTTTTGCCAAAACAGCTAAATTGTGGAGTATTGCTACTTCTTCTATTTTGCTGTCTCCAAATATTTTATGTTCCTTGTTGCAATCCGGACATCTAAAATATGACATGTTCTCAACTATACCTATTATAGGTACATTCATATTTTCAGCCATTTTTACAGCTTTTTGAACAATCATTGAAACAAGTTCCTGAGGTGATGTAACTATTATAATCCCATCTACTGGCAATGATTGAAATACAGTCAACGGAACATCCCCCGTTCCAGGAGGCATATCAACAAACATAAAATCTATATCTTCCCATATTACTTCAGTCCAAAACTGTTTTACAGTATTGGAAATCATAGGACCTCTCCATATAACAGGATCTGTATCATTGTCCAGCAAAAGGTTGGTAGACATAATTTCTATTCCCAGCTTACTTTTAGATGGAAGTAATCCAAATGCATTGCTTCTGGCTTTTTGGATAACCCCAAAAGCTTTTGGTATCGAAGGACCTGTGACATCAGCATCTAAAATAGCTACTTTGTGACCACGTCTTTGCATTGTTACTGCAAGCATTGACGTTACCAATGATTTGCCAACTCCTCCCTTCCCACTGACAACTCCGATTACTTTTTTAACACTACTTCTTTCATTTGCCTTTGCAGAAAAATCAAATTTTTCTTTTCCGTCCTTGCTGTCTTCACTGCAAGAACTGCTGTTTTGGTTACAATCTTCGCTCATAATTATTAACTCCCTAATAATTCAAAATTTTTATAGTTTCATTGTACACATCTTTTACAGCGCTGCCTGCTGCACAATCAAAATCAACAATACTCATTCCATTATTTATTGCTTTAACTGCATTTGAATCAAATGGTATCCTACCCACAAAAGGTATATGGTTGTTTTTGCAAAACAATTCTATTTTTTCCGTGTTTTTAATATTAGTATTATATTTATTGATACATACAACAACCCCTGTTTGAAATTTTTCTGCTGTCTTAATAATTCTTTCCATGTCATTTATTCCTGATATCGATGGCTCTGCAACCAGTAAAACCATATCTACCCCACTGATTGAAGCTATTACAGGACATCCAATTCCAGGAGATCCATCTATAATTGTAAATTCAGCATCAGGAGCAGCTTCCTTCATTTGCTTTTTAACCTCGGTTACCAGCATTCCAGATGTACCGCTACCCATTTTTAATTCTGCAGTTGAAAATACATCATCATCAACATAAAGCATCAACTTCCCAGCCACTTCCGGTCGAAGAGTTATTGCACCAACCTTACATACAAGCTCACAAACACCGCAACCTTCACAAGCAACATCATTTACTTTATATTCATTGGTTTTACTGTCAACAGTTATTGCATCAAAACGACAGTTTTTTCTGCACAAACCGCACTGCACACATAAGTCATTATTAATTTCAGCCTTAGGCAACCCATAATAATCTGATGTTTTAGGTTCAGATTTATGATTCGTAACTAAATGCAAATTAGGTGCATCAACATCGCAATCAGCATAAGCCTCAACTTTTGATAACTTTATAAAAGCACTGGCAACAGTTGTTTTGCCCGTACCACCCTTTCCACTAAGAATTAATAGTTGTTTCATTTTCTACCTCCTTAACAACAGTTTGAAGCAGCGTAGAAAACAGTTTTTTATATTTTTCATTTTCTCTTACTGAAATCAATGCATCTGAATTTATCTTTCCTAATTCATTATCAAATGGAATTTTGCCTAAAATTTTAATATTTCTGTCAGTACAGAATTTCTCAGCAGGATTATCTACATCAATACATTTATTCAATACTGCGCCAAAAGGTTTGTTAAATAGCTTTACCAACTCATAAACCATATTAAAATTATGAACTCCAAACAAAGTAGGCTCTGCTACTAAAATGCAATAATCTGCATCCTTGATACTTTCCATCACTATACAAGCACTCCCTGGAGGGCAGTCAATAAAAGTGTATTCCTTTTTACCGATTTCATCGCTATCCAGAAGCTTTTTAATAATAGGTATGCCTGAAGCTTCTCCGGTATTCAATATTCCTGTAAGTACAGTAACATTATCAGAAGTACCTGTCTGAACTTCCCCTATATTTTTATCTCTTTCTGTTATTGCTTTCTCTGGACATATTATAGAACATCCTCCACAAGAATGACAAATTTCTTCAAAAACAATTAACTTTTTATTAATATATGCTAGTGCATTAAATTTACAGAAATTAACACATTTACGACATCCGTTGCAAAGATTTTCATCTACAACCGGCATTTTAACAGAAACTTTTTCATTCTTAATACCCTGAGGTTTAAAAAATAAATGTCCGTTAGGTTCTTCAACGTCACAGTCTACATAGACTGATTCATTTGACGCAGCAGCTAAGTTAACCGATACAAGAGTTTTACCTGTACCTCCCTTGCCGCTTAGAACAGCTATCTTCATACTATTTCCCTCCGTGATTATGAAATCCAGCATGGATTTCATTTAATAATATTAACTTGCCTTCATTAAAAGCATTAATATTATCGCTTATAGAATCATTTATCGTTTTGTACATTTTAATATTTGCTTGATTGATAACATCTGCTGCATTCCCACCGCTTCTTGGTACAATCAATGCTTCAATATTATTGTCAACAAGTGACTGTGCTGCTCTTATTCCCGCACCTCCCTGGCTTGTTGCTGCAATGTTATTTAAAAAAGTACTCTCTTTTGTATCTGTTTCATATATTAGGTAGTATGGTGCTCTACCAAAGGAAATGCATATATTTGATTCCATTGATGCTTCATTTACTGGTATTGCTATTTTCATTTGAAATTCTCCTTAATAATTTATTATCATTTATTTATTTTAAAATTAATCAACTCTTAGCCGATTACATTTTAATGCGTATTTAATATTTAACTTAATTTATTCTTCATGACCATGAAATCCTTCATGAAATTCATTAAGCAAATTCAATTCCTCCAAAACAAATTTATTAATATTTTGTCTAACAGTTCCCGGGATTGCTTTATAAACAAGCACTTCTGCATTATTCAATACTTTTTCAGCATTCTCACCACACTGCAAAGTAATAAGAGCCTTAATTCCATTGTCAGCTACAACCTGAGCTACTCTTATGCCAGCTCCTCCTTGCATAACAACTGCACTGTTATCTAAAAATTCACTTTCTTTTGTAATGGTATTGTACAGAAGAATATATGGTGTACGGCCAAATGACTGATTTATGTTGGCATCTAAAGATTTATCTTCTGCAGGCAAAGCTATCTTCATATTAGCACTCCTTTTTTATTTTTGACATATGTCACTTTGCTCTCATTATACTACATTAATGTCATATGTCAATAACTATTTTATATAAAAACTCGAGAATTACTTGAATCCGCTTGCTTTTTCATTATCAAATCTGTAAAAATTAAAGTTGCATTTACTTTTTTATCAACAATTTTTCTATATAATAATCAATGATTTTAATCCTAAAATTACTTAAATATCTTCATTTTCTAAAAAATTTATTCCGTTTCTGTGTCTGCGGCAATTGTTTCCTCCGCAAAACCTTTCAATACCATCACACAATTTATAATCTCCGCCTTCAATCTTAAGAGCTTTTCCGTTCACAATAGATTCTGCAATTTTTTCCTGGCCTCGCTATAAATACTTTGAACAGTTGTACGAGCTACATTCATTCTATTAGCACATTCTTCTTGAGATAATCCCTCTAAATCTATTAACCTTATAGTTTCATATTCATCAACAGCCATTATCACAAAATTATCTTGCTTAACAGGAAAATCTAAGGATCCAAACATGTTGCTGTCTGGCAAACTGCATACATTTCTCCACTTTCTAGGTCTTGACAATAATTTCACTTCCTCTTATTAATATGTCATATATGACATATGTCATTTATTCTTTATTATATAGGTTTTATAAAATCAGTCAACGATTATTTTGACACTAATCGAATAAAAAATTAACCAAAAAAGTCTTTATTCAAATTTAAACTAATAAAGACCTTTTTATATTGTAAAGAAATTAGTTTAATCACCAAATCCGACATGTCCTTCTACCGGAACCATACATAAAAATCTGAGCAGTCTTCCTGTTTTTGTTGTATTAACAAGCTGATGCTGAATATTGTTAGGAACAAATGCAAACGATCCTGCCACTACAGGAGTTTTTTTTCCGTCCATCTCCATAGTACCTTCACCTTCAAGAACATAGATATAATGAGGATAATCATGTTTATGATTTGCAGAGAAGCCATCCTGTCCTACTTCAAACAGACGCAGAACATTAACGTCGGAACCGCATGCTGGAGAAATAAGGACCTTTCCTTTAACATTCTTAAAAGTATCACTTTTCAATTCTACCAATTTTACATTTATTTCATGTGAAACTAACATTTCAATTTCCTCCTATATATTTAAATTTTAATCACATCTCAATGATAAATAAAAAATTAAAACACCTTCATCTTAGTTATTATAATTTTTATTTATGTCAATTGTCAAGTTACATTAAATAAATATTTTACGTAAATCAGTGACTTAATTACAGATAATTTTTAAAAATTGTTCTATATATTAAATATTGTATTTGCATCTTAAGGAGGAAATAATGAAAAAAGTAGTTATAATTGGTGGCGGTGTTGCTGCCAAAGCATTTGCGATTGCATCGCTTCAAATAAACAAGGATTACGAATACACAATGATACGTAACAATGAAAGAAGTCCAATTCCATGTGGAATACCATATTCAATAGGAACACTAAAAGATTCTACTGACAATTTGTCACCTGATAAAGAAATGATTGACGAAGGTTTAAAACTGCTTATTGATGACGTTAATGTTATCAATAGAGCAAATAAAACAGTTGAAACTAAAAATAATGGAAGTTTTCCATATGATAAGCTTGTCATAGCAACCGGTTCAAACCCTGTTGTACCGCCATTCCCAGGAAAAGAGCTTTCAGGCATTTACACGATAGAAAAAGATTTGGACAAGATTGTATCTTTAAAAAAAGAAGTTGAGTCTGCAAATTCTATAGTGATTGTGGGTGGAGGTTTTATTGGTGTTGAACTAGCAGATGAAATAAGCAAATTTAAAGATAAAAAAATAACTTTGGTAGAATTAGCTCCTCACTGTCTCAGTGTAGCTTTTGAACCTAATTACAGCACTGAAATAGAAAATATCTTGAGAAATAAAGGCGTTGACATTCGTACCGGCATTTCTGTACAGGGATTTAAAGGAGATAAAAAAGTTTCCTCGGTAGAAGTCAGTACAGGAGAATCACTTGATGCTGACTTAGTATTTTTGGTTATTGGAGCATCCCCTAATTCAGCAATTGCACAAGCTTGCGGACTTGAATGCGATGAAAGAAAAGCTGTTAAAGTTGATGCTCAACAACGCACATCAGATCCTGACATAATGGCAATCGGAGATTGTGCTTCTAAAGTTGACTTATACACAAACGGAACAAGCAACATACGCCTCGCATCAATTGCAGCAAAAGAAGGACGTAATGCTGCCTACCACCTGAATAATGGTAAAGAAATTCTAAATCCTGTTGGAATTACAAACTTATTTTCAACTGCTGTCAGCGGAAAATATTTCGGTGCGACAGGAATGACGAAGCAGCAAGCTCAAAATTCAGGCTACAGCGTTATTGAAATAGGAGTAAACGAGTTTAACAGACATCCAGGAAAATTGCCGGGAGCTGCAAAATATGAAAGTAAATTTTTCTTCTCTAAAGATGATTTGTTACTTCTCGGTGCCCAAATTTCAGGGAACGAACAGGTTGCTGAAATGGTTAATGTAATAGGTATTGCTATACAAAACAAGGCTTATGCAAAAGATTTGTACGCTTACAATTATGGTTCACATCCTATGGGAACAACATCACCAAACAAATATATAATTCATCAAGCTGCTTTGAAAGCATTGGCTGCAAATAACTAGAATATAGACATAGCCCCTGTACTTAAAAATACAGGGGCTATTTGTTTTTCTTCAATTGGTTAATTACATATTGCTTACTTTTTCGTGCTCATGTGCTTCTTTATATTTTAAGCGAGTAGCTTTACCTCCCCGAATGTGGCGTTCAGACTTATTTTTAAGCAAAACTTTTTTCACTTCGCTTGCAGCTGGAGGGTTCAATTTGGGAAGACGTTCTGTTACATCCTTATGTACTGTGCTTTTGCTGACTCCGAATTTTTTTGCTGTCTGTCTTACAGTGGATTCAGTACTTATTATATATTCCGCAATTTCCATGGCTCTTCGTTCTATGTAATCTTTCATTCTTAACCCCCTTTGGCTATACCGTCTTATTACATTTTTATGCTTTAATCGGTTTATTAGAACCTTATTTTGTTACTCTACATTAATATAGTCAATGGGATTAACATTTTTACCATCAACAATCAGTTCAAAATGCAAGTGTGCTCCATCTGCTGATTCGATGCTTACAGTTTTTCCAATATTGCCTATTATTTGTCCTTGTTTAACAGAGTCTCCTACCGCAACTTGTGATGAAACCAAATTGCTATAAAGTGTTTTTACATTATTTCCATGGTCAATAATAATTTCTGTTCCTGTAAGCTCTGAATTGTTCACAGCTTCAACCGTTCCTGCTAATGCAGATTCAATCATCAATGTATCTTTTGGTTTGATATCTACACCTTTATGTACTCTCCACTCACCTATTGCCTCAAAATAAACCAAATCTTCCATTGTAAATTCCCTAATTACTTCTCCTGCTAAAGGAGCTTTCATCGTTTTTAAATCAATTTTTTTTGATTCTTCGTTGGCATCCTCATCATCGTTAGTATTTCCGTAATCTTCTATTACGCCTTCAATAAAATCTTCATACGGATCCACATTAGCACCAATATTCTCGTTTTCAACATCGTTTTCTGCCAACTGGTTATCCTCGCCTAAATTTGGATTTGAAGAATATCTCCAAATTATTGCAGTTGACAAAAGTACAATACAAAGTGCAATTATCAAGAAACTTGTATCCCTATTCTTGAGTTTAATAAAGAAATTCTTTATTGCAGCTTTTGTGTTTTTTAATCTATTATTTTTCATATAACCTCCTGTATTTGTTTCTTTATTATCTCCACATAGTGTGTCCCATTTTTTATATTTAATTCAATTTTGTTCTAAAAATATTTTTAATTAATAAAATGATAGTGAACTTATGATAAAGGAGATGTTCTTATGTTAAACCGATTAATTTTTTCGCTGGTTATATTTGGAATGTTTTTTACTATTCCCAATATATCCCTTGCTTTTTTTGAAGATGCAATCAGCAAGCCAAGTGACGTTGAAGCAAAACTAGGAGAAAATAATAATGTTCAAGTAGCAGATAGTGAAAAATATATAGATAATGAGGAACTTGCAAGTTCTAATATTAGTGAACCTGATTTAATCAAAGTATACAATGTAAAAACAAAGGAAGTAATGGTTATTGATTTTGAAGAATATTTAAAGGGTGTCGTATCTTCTGAAATGCCTGCAGAATTCAACGAAGAAGCTCTAAAAGCTCAAGCAATTACTGCAAGAACATTTTTATTGTACAGGTTAAAGAAATATCCCAACGGTCATCCTGAGCATATGGATGCCCCTATATGTACAGGAACTCACTGTCAGGTATGGAATTCAAAAGATGAATTAATTGCATCCCATGAGGACGGATGGTATGAAAAATATTGGGGTAAAATTGAGGAAGCCGTGAATTCAACAAGTGGCCAAATTTTAACTTATGAAAGCAAAATAATTGAACCTTTGTTTCATTCTGTAAGCGGCGGAAGAACTGAAAACTCTGAAGATGTATTTTCTGCTTCTGTGCCTTATCTTAAAAGTGTTGAAAGTCCCTATGAAAACGAGGCCCCAAAACTTCATGATTCAGTTAAAATTACAGTAAATGACTTCATCAGTAAAGTTGAATCTGTATATGGAGATTTAAATCTTTCTCAGGATAATTTAGATGATAAAATAAAGCTAGGAGAAGTTAGTGAAGGAGGTAAAATAAAAACCATAACTATTGACGACACTGAAATTTCCGGACGTGAAATGAGATCTCTTTTTAACTTGAATTCAACGAATTTCAGCTTTATACAAACAGGAAATGAAATCGAAATCGTTACAACAGGATACGGTCATGGAGTTGGCATGAGCCAATGGGGTGCTGATGGAATGGCTGACGAAGGTTACAATTACAAAGAAATTCTAAAGCATTATTATACCGGTGTTGATATAGTAAACATGAAATAGATAAAACAAAAAGAGGTTTGTGCGAACACAAATCTCTTTCTTATCATTATTACTTTATTAGTCTGCTACATATGGCAACAACGCAATTGTTCTTGCTCTCTTTATAGCTCTAGTTACCATTCTCTGGTGTTTAGCACAAGCACCTGTAATTCTTCTTGGTAATATTTTACCTCTTTCTGTTGTATATTTCTTCAACTTTCCAAGGTCTTTATAATCTATATGTGTTGCCTTTTCTTGACAGAATTGGCATACTTTCTTACGAGGTCTTCTTTTGTTCCCCATTCTGTCATTTCTGTCGCCTCTGTCGCCTCTATCGTTTCTATCGTTTCCGCCTTGTCTTGAACTCATCTATATTTCCTCCTTCCGTAATATTTTTTTCATCAATAATTAAAATGGGATATCTTCGTCGTCTACTGGCTGAAAAATGTCATTGTCTTCATCAGGAAATTCATCGAAAAAGCTGCTATCTGGCTGTACCGATCTTCCTTGCTGCGATGATGTTGCTTGACCTTTCGCACCAATAAATTCTACTCTATCTGCTATAATATCTGTTGTATATCTTTTCTCGCCTGTTTGTGTAGTATAACTACCTGTTGAAATTCTGCCGTGAACTGCACATTGACTTCCTTTTGCAAGATAGTTTGCACAATTTTCAGCTTGTTTACCAAATACTGTTATACTGATAAAATCCGCTGTCTGTTTTCCTTGAGATGTCAGTTCTTGTTTCTTATCTTTTGACATTTCTTTATCTACAGCTAATGTAAATTTTGCAACAGCCATACCTGTATAAGGTATGAATCTCAGCTCTGGAGCTCTGGCTACTCTTCCAATTAATACAACAATATTCATAATTTATCCTATTTTTTTTTATT
>NZ_JAWQJF010000153.1:0-42981 GCF_033447055.1 Sedimentibacter sp. | reverse complement strand
CAACTTTGCAAATGGCAAATTATATAGCAACTATTGCTAACGGCGGTTACAGAAACAATGTAAGCATAGTAAAGAATATAACAACTTATGATGGAAAAGAAACAGATTATGTACCATTAAGAGAATCTGAGCGTATTGAACTTTCTGATTATAGTTATTTAGATGTAGTTAAGGAAGGAATGAGACTTGTTTCATCAGATGACAGTGCAAAGCCCTATGTTAATTTTCCTGTGGAAGTAGGAAGTAAAACAGGAACAGCACAAAAGGAAGGTATAAATCCGGATACAGGTGAACAATATGATGATTTTGCGTGGTATGTGGCATTTGCGCCATATGATGACCCTCAGATTGCAGTTGCGTGTGTATTGTTTGAAGGTGGTTCCGGACGTTATCCAACGCCTATAGTGAGAGAAGTTATTGGTGAATATTTGAAAATAAACGGAATATCCCAGGATAATTAATTTCTTATTAAACATAAACAAATGGAGGGAATATGGGTAGTGTTGTATTAGTAAGTTCACAAAAACGTGATATAGGAAAGACCGTTTTAGCCACTAAGATGAGCATTGAAATGTCAAAAATCGGTAAAAATGTGCTGCTGATGGATTTATCTACCGGCAAAAAGAAAATTTCCGAATATCTTGGTGTCAATGAAGATATAATTTATGATATTAAGGATGTTTTAGATATGACTTGCTCATTAGAACAAGCAGTTATAGAAATTAATGATAAATTAAGCATACTTCCCAACCCAAGAATTGCTGGCAAATTAGGAGTAATAAAAAGTGAATTGTTTTTAAAAATGCTTGATGAAGCAAAGAGCAAATATGATGTGATTGTCGCTGATATTGATAAAATATCCTTAAGTTATATTGATTTCAAAAGTGTCCAGAGTGCTATAATAATGAATAATAATGATTTTTCATGCATTAAGGAATTGAACAACGAAAAAGATATTGCTAATAAATTTGGATTGAATAATATAATTGCTGTTATTAACAAATTTAATAAAAAAAATGCATCTAGTGGTACAATGATGAAGCTGAAGGATATACAAAAATTGACGGAAATTCAAAATATGAATATAATTGAAGATAATGCAATATATTTAAATGCTAACTGCGATGTTTTATTCAGCAATCAAGATAATTCTTTTAATATGGTCGTAAAAAAGATTATAAATAAAATATAACAATAAAGTTATAATAAAATAAAAAACTTTTGCTTTTTTAGCAAAAGTTTTTTATTTTGTAATAAAGCTTGTAATATTTTAATAAAATGTATAGAAGGGGTGGTGAAATGAATAAAACAACAAAAAAAAGGATTAACATAAGAAGGAAGGAATATTTTAATAAAAAATTAGCTTTGCAGGTAATTTTTAGCATAGTCTTAGTTTCAGCCGTAATAATTACAAAAAATATTAACTCAGGTGCGTCAATGCAGTTTATTAATGCGGCTGATGAAAAAATCAGTGAGAGCTTAAAACTTTCAGAAATAAAAAACTCAATTTTTGAATTTGCGTCAGAAGTAGAAGATAAAATACCATTTTTATCGAAAAAAACTGCTGAGTTTGAAGCTCCTGTAAATGGGAGCATATATCAGGAGTATGGTTTGAATAAAACTAAAAATAGTTCTTTTTACAACCATGGCTTAGATATAATATCTAATACGCAGTCAGTGAAATCCATATCAAATGGAAAAGTTGTTCAGGTTGGAAATAATGAAAAATTGTCAGATTATGTTGTTATTGAAAGTGGCGATAAAACAATTATTTATGGGAAAATAAAAGAGAGTTTAGTAAGTGAAGGAGATAGTATAGATGCAGGGGATGTTATTGCAGCTTTAAGTGAAGAAAATAAACTTTTACATATTGAGGTTTGGGAAGATGGAGAATCGGTTAATCCTTCCAAATTGTTTGAAATGAATGAATAACCCTGAGGGGAAATGCTTATACTAATTGCTTTATCAGCTCATGAGGCAGCTCACTTATTTTCTGCATTACTTTTAAATATTAAATTTGATAAAGTGAAAATTACATTATTTGGTTTTAATTTAAATGCTGATTTGGACAATACATATTTTATAAAAAAAATTATTTTATTTGTTTCAGGACCAGTATGTAATGCATTCCTTTATCTGGGATTTCGAAATACAGAATACAGTGATTTTGCGGATATCAATATTTTTTTGGCGTGTATTAATATGATTCCAATTGTACCATTAGATGGAGGAAATATTTGTAAAACTGTACTGGAAATTTTTTTGAATTTGAAATCTGTTTGCAGATATATTATTATGACAAATACATTTTTTGTTGTATGTTTTTTGATAATAATTTACATATATAGAAATTACTTATACTTTCTATTGATAATAATGGCATTAAAAGGTATAATTGAAGAAAATAAAAATTTGTTGGAAAAGAGCATTACAAACAACTACAGCAAATTGAAAATTTAAAGATACAATTGACTGTAAGGAGAATTATGAAAGACAATAAATATTTTGATTTACATCTAATGTCTATTCTAAAGGAAGATTATACAAATTAAATTTTTAAAAAAACAAAAAAGTAATTGAAAAAAATAAATTATAGGTTATAATAGAAGTACATTTGTAAATGAGAATTTATAAATGCCTCTTAAATTTTTTGCCTCAAGCCGTGGATATTTTCACGGCTTGCCCTTTTTTGTTTTATTATTTTAAAAATGAGAAAATTGCAATGATAATACAAAAAATAAATATAAAAACAAGAATATGATTTATTAATAATATAAATATTTTATTTATCATTTTAATCCCCCCATACAGTATATGTTTAAGTAATAATAAATTGCATTTTCATTTATGTGGAACAGCACAGTTTATTCAATAAGAGTGACAAAAAACAGAGAGAACAATAAGTTCTCTCTGTTTTTTGTCGTATATTTGGTGCGCTCGGAGGGATTTGAACCCCCACGAATATACATTCGCTAGCCCCTCAAGCTAGTGCGTCTGCCGTTCCGCCACAACCGCAAGCTGCTTTATAATTATAGTGGATGATTCGCATTTTGTAAAGAGTTATTTAGGAGTAAAATAATGGAAATCATATAGTTAATTGTTCTTGTAATAAAAACTTTATTATATTATAATTATGCTGATAAAATAAATACGAGGTGAGGTATGCAAGGTGCAGTTTTAAAATCCTTTACATATGAAAACAAAGGAGGAAATGGAGCTGGTGTAATTATACTTAACAGATATTTACCAACTAATGAAAAGCAAAAGATTGCAGAAAAAATTGGATTGTCTGAAACAGCTTTTGTTACGCAAATTAATGATGATAACTTTGACGTAAGCTTTTTCACACCCTTATGTGAAGTAAATTTGTGCGGTCATGCAACGATTGCTGCTTTTTATTATTTGGGAGTAATTGGACGGATTAAAGGATTAAATGAAACTAAAAAAGTTTATCAGAATACAAAAGTCGGAAAACTTGAAATTGAAATAACATTTAATGATGCAAATGAAAATAACGTCGAATATGTACTTATGCAACAAGGAAGTCCTAAAATTTATGATAAACTTGAAGGTATAGATAAAATTAAACTAGCAGATTCATTAAATATTAATAAAAATGACATTGGACTATACAATTATGAAATGTCGCCAACCATAGTATCTACTGGTTTGAAGGATATTTTGATTCCTGTTAAATCAAGGAAAATACTTAATAACATCAATCCAAATTTAAATATGATTAAAGAAATTTCTTTAGAAAAGAATGTAGTAGGTTATCATGTTTATGCAATTGATGAAAATAAATTATTTACAAGAAATTTTGCTCCTGCGGTTGGTATAGATGAAGAATGCGCAACAGGTACATCTAACGGAGCGCTTGGTTGTTTACTCTTTGAAAATGGAATAGTTTCAAATCAGATGGAAATTGTACAAGGCGAGTCGATGAATGAAAGAAGTCTTATTTTCGTAAAGGTTAATAATATAAATAATACAATTGATGTACGAGTCGGAGGAAAGTCTTTGATAAAGAGCAATATTTATCTATAAAAAGTCGCATTCGCGACTTTTTAGCTTTAATTTATTGATTTTTTTTAAAACACTTACAACGAGATTATTGATTTAAATACTTAATAAATTTTGCGAGATTATTTATGATTTGACAATATTATCAATGGAAAACATATCCTTTGCTTGTAATTTCACAAAATAAATAATAAATTTAATAAAAATAAGAAAAAATGTGTTTAAAAGTTTAATGTAATCTGTTATAATCGATGTGTTTGAGAATTAAATATCCTTTTATATAATTTTTTATATAAAACAATTAAAACAAGAGGTGATAGTTATGAGCACAAAATTGTTCACATTTAAAGGTGGAATTCATCCTCCTCAAAACAAAACGCTAACCCAAAATGTGCCGATAGAAGATGCAGTTGATCCTAAGATTGTTGTTATCCCATTATCACAGCACATAGGAGCACCATGTGATCCATTGGTGGCTGTAGGAGATACAGTGAAAGTTGGACAAAAAATAGGCGAATCAAAAGCCTTTGTTTCTGCACCGGTACATTCAAGTGTATCTGGAACAGTAAAGAAAATCGAACAACGTCAAGTACCAGGAGGTTCTAAAGTCAATAGCATTATTATAGAATCTGACGGAAAATTTGAAGTTGATTCTTCTGTTCAGCCAAAAGGAAATATTGAAGATCTGACAAAAGAACAAATTTTAGCAATTATTAAAGAAGCTGGTATGGCAGGTATGGGCGGAGCAGCATTCCCGACACATGTTAAATTAAGTCCTCCAAAAGATAAAACTATGGATGTTTTATTGGTAAATGGAGCTGAATGCGAACCTTTCTTGACAGCAGATCACAGAATCATGCTTGAAAAGCCAGAACTTGTAATTTTGGGAGTTAAAGCAATAAAAAAAGCTCTGGGCGTTGACAAATGTTATATTGCAATTGAAAAAAATAAGCCGGATGCAATTGAAACTTTACAAAAATTAGTTGCTGATGAAGAAGGTATTGAAGTAGCACCTATGGAAGTTAAATATCCGCAAGGTGATGAAAAAAGAATTATCAATGCAATTACTGGACGAATAGTTCCTTCAGGTGGACTTCCTATGGAAGTAGGTTGTGTAGTTGAAAATGTTGGTACAGTTGCTACAATCGGTAACGTACTTAAAACTGGAATGCCTTTAATTCAAAGGGTTGTTACTGTATCGGGAAGTGCAGTTAAAGAGCCTAAAAATGTTTATGTAAGAATTGGTACATTGTTTAAAGACGTTATTGAACAATGTGGCGGTTATTCAGAGGAACCAGGAAAAATATTAAATGGCGGTCCTATGATGGGAATTGCCCAATTTACTGATGAAGTTCCGGTTGTAAAAGGAACATCAGGTATATTAGTACTAAACAAGAAAGATGCAGAAATCCCTGAGCCATCTAATTGTATTTTATGCGGCAGATGCATCGAAGCATGTCCTGTTAATTTGCAGCCATATAAAATCAGCAGATTTTCAATATTGAAAAATTTTGATGAAACTGATAATCTTCATGCAGCAGATTGTATTGAATGCGGTGCTTGTTCTTTTGTGTGCCCTGCTAAGAGGCCGTTGAAAGAAACAATTAGTATTGCAAAAAAAGAAATTTTAGCAAGACGCAAAAAGGCAAAATAGGAGGAAAAAACAGATGGAAAATAAATTGATTGGTTCATCGTCACCTCATATTAGATCCGATGAAACAACTCAAAAGTTAATGTTAGATGTTATTATTGCATTAACACCTGCATTAGCGGCAAGTATATTTTATTTTGGATTTAATTCACTAGTACTAGTGGTGGCTTCTGTTATATCTGCAGTTGTAACAGAATATTTATGTGAAAGAGCAATGAACAGACCTAGTTCGGTCACTGATTTAAGTGCAGTAGTTACAGGAATATTGTTAGCTTTTAATTTACCATCAACTGCACCATGGTGGATAGCTGTTGTTGGTTCTGTATTTGCTATAGCAGTTGTAAAACAGGTATTTGGAGGACTCGGTTTTAACTTTTTAAATCCAGCCTTAGCCGGAAGAGCATTTTTAGTAGCATCATGGTCATCACACATGACTAGCGGATTTATTAATCCAGCAACAGATGCAGTTGCTTCAGCAACACCGTTAGCAATAGTTAAAGGTTCAGCTACAGGAACTCTCCCTTCAATAATGGACATGTTTCTTGGAAATATACCTGGAGTTATTGGTGAAACTTCATCAATACTTCTCATTTTAGGTGGTATTTATTTAATATACAGAGGGACAATTAAATGGATAATCCTTATAGTTTATATTGGTACAGTTGCAGTTTTAGCTCTTGTTGTTGATGGAGGAAGCATGCTTTTATACCATGTGTTTGGTGGCGGACTAATACTTGGAGCGTTTTTTATGGCTACAGATTATGCAACAAGCCCAATTACTGATAAGGGTAAAATAATTTATGCTGTTGGGGCAGGTATACTAACAATGCTAATCAGAAAAGTTGGTGGTTATCCAGAAGGAGTAAGTTATTCAATACTTCTTATGAATATTATGACTCCTTTAATAGATAAATATGTTACACCTAAAGTTTTTGGGGTAGCAGGAGGTGTTAAAAATGAAAAATAGTTATGTTCGTCTAGGTGGTATTTTATTTTTAATTGCTGCAATATCAGCTGGTTCATTGGCATTTTTAAATGATGCAACTAAAGATTTAATCGCTAAGAATGAAGCAATGGCAAGTACTACTCCGGAAGTTTTAGAATCAGTAATGCCAGGATCAGTAATGTTCATTGATATAGAAGATACTGCATTAATTGATACTATAAAAGCTGAAAATGAAAAATTTGTAAATTTACAGGTGGCTGTAGATGCTTCAAACAATGAACTTGGACATGTCGTAAGAACATTTAGTACAGTTGCTGGTTATGGCGGAGATATGGAATTGTTTGTAGGTATTTCACCTGATGGAAAAATTACCGGAGTAAATGTTGTGTCGCACTCTGAAACTTCAGGACTTGGTTCAAGAACTACAGAACCCGAATTTATTTCTCAGTTCATAGGGAAAGATGCAAGTGAAGAAATTGTTGAATTTGACGCATTAGCAGGAGTTACAAAATCTTCAAATTCTTTTTTAAGCGCTGTTAATAATGCAATAAGCATTTATAATCAATATTTAAAATAGGAGGAAGAAATGAAAAAAATAGATATATTTAGAAATGGTATCACGAAAGAGAATCCTATTTTAGTTCAACAGGTTGGAATATGTGCAACTCTTGCAGTTACAACATCACTTTTAAATGGAATAGGAATGGGAATTGCCGTTATAGCAGTTTTGACAGGTTCAAATATTGTTATATCTCTTTTGAGAAAATATATACCAGATGAAGTTCGTATACCGGCTTTTGTCATAATAATAGCTGCATTTACAACAATAATTGATTTATTAATGCATGCATATACTTTTGCATTGTATCAAGCACTTGGTGTGTTTATACCTTTAATAGTTGTTAATTGTCTCATACTTGCCAGAGCGGAAGCTTTTGCTTTTAAAAACGGGTTAGTGGATTCAATTGTTGACGGTTTAGGTATGGGAGCAGGATATCTTGTGGCTATGGTATTGTTAAGTTCAGTGAGAGAAGTTTTAGGTAATGGAACTATTTTAGGTTTGAGTATTTTACCTGAAGCATATGAGCCGATGATGATAGCGATACAACCACCAGGAGCTTTCATTATCCTTGGATTATTAATAGGTCTTGTGAATTACCTATCTAGAAGAAAGAAAGCATAGGAGGTAAGCAGAATGGAATTAATTAGTTTATTTATCACAGCGTTTATAGTTAATAATATTATATTTTCTCAATTTTTAGGAACATGTCCATTTCTTGGGGTATCAAAAAAAATTGATACGGCTGCAGGTATGGGAGTTGCAGTAATTTTTGTCATAACATTAGCTTCTATAATAACTTACATTGTTCAGATAGCTATTTTGAATACTTTTGGGTTAGAATATTTGCAGACAATAGTATTTATCTTAATTATTGCAGCATTGGTACAATTTGTTGAAATGTTCTTGAAAAAATCAGCACCTGGATTGTATCAGGCGTTAGGAATCTATTTGCCTTTGATTACTACAAACTGTGCAGTTCTTGGTGTTGCCATAATAAATATAACAAAAGAATATAGCTTTATAAAGGCAATGGTTAACTCTGTTGGAACATCTGTAGGTTTCTTGCTTGCGATTGTATTGTTCGCAGGAGTAAGAGATAAAGTTGATAATGCTGATTTGCCAGAATCATTGAAGGGTTCACCTATTTCATTGGTTGCGGCTGGTCTTATGTCTATTGCATTCCTGGGTTTTGCTGGATTGCAATTATAGGGAGGTATAAATAATGGTTATAGTTAGTGCAGCGGCGGTAACTGGCGGTATCGGCATTGTATGCGGAGTTTTACTGGCAGTTGCAGCTAAGCTATTTGAAGTGGAAGTTGATCAAAAGGTAATAGACATTAGAAACGCTTTGCCGGGAGCAAATTGCGGTGCATGCGGATTTGCAGGATGTGATGCTATGGCTAATGCAATAGCAAGTGGAAAGGCACCTGCAAATGGATGTCCTGTTGCAAATAAAGAAGCTCATGAAAAAATTGCTGCGATTATGGGTGTTAAGGCAGAGACATCAGAGAAGAAAGTTGCACATGTTATGTGTCAAGGCTGCGATAGTCTAGCAACTAAAAAATATGATTTCAGTGGAGTTCATGATTGTAAAGCTGCGGCAGCAATTGCAGGCGGAGACAAATCTTGTCAATGGGGATGTCTGGGCTATGGAAATTGCGTTGCAGTATGTGCTTTTGATGCAATTAAAATTGTTGACGGAGTAGCTGTAATAGACAAAGAAAAATGTACAGCTTGCGGAAAGTGTATTGAAGAATGTCCAAAAGGTGTAATTGAACTTGTTCCATATAAAAATAGTGTAATAGTTGGATGCCACAATAAAGATTTTGGTAAAGCTGTTAAAGATGTATGCTCAGTAGGTTGCATCGGATGTAAAATATGTGAAAAGAACTGTGCTTTTGATGCAATACATGTAATAGATAATTTGGCAAGAATTGATTATGACAAATGTACTCATTGCATGGTTTGCGTAGAAAAATGTCCTACAAAAGCAATTCAAGGAGATTTATCTATTATAGAAAAATCAGATAAATAAAATTTTTCAAATATTAAAAACTGTGTTATAAAGGCACAGTTTTTTTTAATTTTGACAAATATTGAAATTAACATTATAATAGATATAATAATTTTGTGTCAAAATAAATATAAAGGAATGTAATTATGGATGTGTTAGAAACAATAGAAAATGAGTTAAAAGGAAATACAATTGGACTGTTATCGCTAGATAAAGAAAAAACAGCTTTATTTATTGTTGATATGGTAAATGGATTCGTTTACTCAGGACCGTTGTCATCTCCAAGAGTTGCAGCTATTTCGAAGAATGTTGCAGAATTAAATAATAGAACTTCGGATTATAAAAAAGTGTTTTTTTTAGACAGTCATGGTAAACAATCAATAGAATTCAGCAGTTTTCCATTGCATTGCATAAAGGGCAGTATGGAAGCAGAATTAATTCCGGAGTTAAAAACAATAGCTTCAAATGGACCAGAAATGTTTTATATTGAAAAAAACAGTACGAATGGTTTTTTTAGCAAGGAATTTCATAAATGGCTAGTTAAATATGAAGATGAGGTTGACAATTATATTATAACCGGTTGTGTAACTGATATTTGTGTACTTCAATTTGCTTTAAGCTTAAAAGCATATTTTAATGAAACGAATAAAAGCAAGAGGATTATTGTACCTAAGAACTGTGTTGAAACGTATGATGGTGGTTCTCACGACGGATATCTCATGAATTTATTTGCGCTTTATAACATGCATATAAGCGGCATAGAGATAGTAGACAAAATAAACTAATAGGAGAATATTAATGTATTATAATAATTTTGGTGACAGAAAATTATCTATGCTTATGGACTTTTATGAGCTTACTATGGCAAATGGATATTTTTCAAATGGAATGAAAGATGATATAGTTTATTTTGATATGTTTTTTAGAAAAAATCCTGATGGAGCAGGTTTTTCCATAGTTGCAGGTTTAGAGCAAGTTATACAATACATAAAAGAGTTGAAATTTACGGATGAAGATATAGAATATCTTAAAGGCAAAAAAATATTTAATGAAGAATTTTTAAAATATCTTAAGCATTTTAAATTTACAGGGGACATTTATGCCATTCCTGAAGGAACACCGGTTTTTCCAAATGAGCCATTAATAACCGTAAGAGCAAAATCAATTGATGCACAGCTTATAGAAACAATGCTTTTATTAACTATAAATCATCAAAGTTTAATTGCAACAAAGGCTAACAGAATTGTAAGAGCAGCTAAGGGAAAACCAATAATGGAATTTGGAGCAAGAAGAAGTCAAGGATATGATGGCGCAATATATGGGGCAAGAGCAGCTTATATAGGTGGAGTTGTTGGGACTGCAACAACATTGGCTGATGAGTTATTTGGAGTTCCTGCGCTTGGGACAATGGCTCATTCCTGGGTACAAATGTTTGAAAGCGAATATGAAGCATTTAAAGTATATGCAAAAAATTATCCTGACAGCTGTACATTGCTTATTGACACATATAATGTAATAAAAAGCGGAATACCTAATGCAATAAGAATTTCAAAAGAAATTTTAGAACCTATGGGTAAGAGGCTTAAAGGTGTAAGAATTGATAGTGGAGATATTGCATATCTAAGCAAAAAATGCAGAAAAATGTTGAATGAAGCAGGACTTCATGATTGCTCCATAGTTGCATCAAATAGTTTGGATGAATTTATTATTACCGATTTGTTAGATCAAGGGGCTAAATTAGATTCTTTTGGTGTTGGGGAGAGACTTATTACGGCTAAATCAGAACCTGTATTTGGCTGTGTATACAAGCTTGCAGCTATTGAAAAGAACGGTGAAATTATTCCAAAAATAAAAATATCAGAAAACGAAGAAAAAATAACAAATCCTGGCTATAAAAAAGTATGGCGCCTTTATGACAAAAAAGCTGATAACCCTATTGCAGATGTTGTAGCCATGAACAATGAAATTATTGATGATACAAAACCATATACAATTTTTGATGAAATACATGTTTGGAAAAAGAAAAAAGTCACCAGATTTTATGTAAGAAACCTTCAGGTTCCTGTTTTTATAAATGGGGAATGTGTTTATGAAAGCCCTAGTTTAGATGAAATTAAAGCATATTGTGCTAGGGAGGTTGATAATCTTTGGAATGAAGTTAAGAGATTTACCAATCCACACAGCTATTATGTTGATCTTTCGTCAGATTTATGGAAATGTAAGCAAGATTTAATAAGTCAATACAGCTTTAAATAAGAAAATATGCCTCCGTAAAGCGGGGGTATATTTATTGAAGTGTGCTTATTTTGAAAAGTTGTAAAAATATTACTATATGTGTATAATTTAATATGCTTGTTTGATTGTTTAAAAAAATAACTTTAACTTCTGCACCACTTTCTTTAATTAAATCTGAAAAATACTCAATATAATCTATTCCTGTAAAAACATGATGGGTATCTATAAAGGGATTTCTAAATTGTTTTCAGTGAACAAATCTGTCCATGGATTGATACTATCTAATTAGCATTTAGGTTAAAAAATTTATTATTGACATTAAGTTAATAATATTGTAATGTATGGTATTGTTATCATTAGACATAAAAACAAGGACAACTTCATAGTATTAATAAAAAGCGCTAGGAGGTTTTCTTGTGGGTGGAGCAGATATAGGTATAGTAATGGCTTATTCAGCAGGTATAATGTTGATATTTATGATTTCCTGGATTTTTTTAAAGCCACTTAAATTTCTAGGCAGATTAATACTAAATTCTATTTTAGGTGCATTGTTTTTAATAATATTTAATTATTTTGGGCAGTATACGGGTGTATATATAGGGGTCAATGAGATAACAGCTTTATTAATCGGCATATTAGGTATACCCGGATTCATTGCTATATTATTGATTAAATTGTTAATATAATGTATAATAATGATAATATTTGGGAATTCACAGATATTTTATTGTGTTTTTGAAGTTTTATTGGACAACGATATGTTGCTGTTATATAATATATCTATTATATGACAGAAGGTGATTGCATGTGGTTAGAATACATTGTTCTTTTTTCAATTGCAACGATGGTCTTTTCAATTATGCTTGTTTTAACCGTTGAAACTGTGCATACTACTAAAAGAATTTCAAAAAAAAGAAGCAATAACACAATTAAATAAATTGCTTAACAGCAATTATATTATAAAAAAAGGAGATGAGCACTAATCCCGATATACAAGACATAAGCTTATAATATTATGTACAAAGCATACATTTATTTAAGATTAGGTAATTTTACGGGAGATAAACAATGGAAAAATTGAACATTATTTCGGGGATTAAACAGTATCGAAGCGAGGTAGATACGAATTTTCACATGCCTGGTCATAAAGGTAAAAAAGGAATTTTAGATGAAATAGGAAACAATCTAAATTTTTATGACATAACAGAGACTTTAGGAACGGATAATTTACATTATCCAACAGGCTTTTTAAAAGACGCTATGAATTATATTTCAAAATCTTATGGCGCCAGAAAATCATATATGGTCGTCAACGGGACATCCTGTGGAATTATTTCGGCCATAATGGCATGTACAAACCCTGGAGATAAAATACTTGTGCAGCGAGATTGTCACAAGTCTGTTTATAATGCTTGTATATTAGGGGATTTAAAGTTATATTACTTATATCCTGAATTTAATAAAAAACATGGTTTGAATTTCAGCATTAGTTTGGAAAAACTTGAGCAAATGTTAATAGACAATCCTGAAATCAAAATGGTTGTATTAACATATCCTACATTCTACGGAATTTGTTTTGACATTAAGAAAGCTGCTGAAATAGCTCATAAATATGGAAAGATACTTATGATTGATGAAGCGCATGGTTCACACTTGCATTTTTGCAAAGATTATTTGCCTCCTTCTGCAGAGAGCTCAGGCGCTGATATTGTTGCTCAGAGTACTCACAAAACATTGCCTTGTATGACTCAAGGTTCAGTATTGCATATATTGTCTGACAAAGTTGATATTAATAATGTTGAAACAATGCTTAGAATGCTTCAAACAACATCACCGTCATATGTTTTAATGGCATCAATAGAAAATGCTATTAATTGGATGAATGAACATGGCGAAGAAAGATTAAAAAGAAATATTGAAGTATTTAAAAGAAGGACATTAGAACTTAGAAATATGGGTATTAATGTTTTAGAAGATGATTTCCTAATAAGTGAAGGGTGCTATGATTTTGATGCTACCAGAGCTGTTATCAGCATGAGTGAATTAGGGATAACAGGTACAGAACTTCAGGAAATTCTAAGATATAAATATAAAATACAAATGGAATTTGCTGATTTAATGTATACAGTAGGATATATCACAGCAACTGATGAAGTTGAAGATATCAATAGATTATTTGATGCAGTAAAAGAAATTTATTTAGAACAAAGCCAAAGCAATGAAAAAAGAGAAATTGTTCAAATTGAAGCATTTCCACAACTTCAACATGAGAGAAAAATGCGTAAGGCTTTTTATTCAGAAAACATGTTAGTTGATTTGGATGATTCAATAGGAAAAACAGCGGCCGAGTTTATTATTCCTTATCCACCGGGAATTCCACTGGTATGTCCAGGCGAAATAATAGTTCAAGAAACTATTGATTATGTAAAAGTAATGCTTGAAAATAGCATTAATGTTAATGGGGTTGACAAAAATAATAAGTTGAGAGTTGTAAAATGAAAGGTATATTTATAGTATTAGAGGGTCCTGATGGTTCCGGAAAAAGTACCATGGCTCACAAAATAGGTCAGCATTTTAGTGAAAAAGGAAGAGAAATTGAATTCACAAGAGAACCTGGCGGAACTGATATAAGTGAAAAAATAAGAGAACTTATACTGGACAGAAATAATACAAAAATGAATTATAGAACAGAAGCTTTGCTCTACGCTGCGGCTAGAGCACAGCTTGTTTCTGAAAAAATAATACCATGGCTTGAATCGGGCAAAATTGTAATTAGCGAAAGATTTGTATATTCAAGCCTTGTGTATCAAGGTTTAGGAAGAGGTTTAGGTATTGATGAAGTCAAGAAGATAAATGATTTTGGTATTGCTGGTCTGAAACCAGACATGGTTTTGCTTTTTGATATAAATCCAGAAAAAGCCTTAAACAGAAAACTGAATATTGATGGGGGAGACAGAATTGAAAATGAAAACATTTCTTTTCACAGGGATGTTTATGAAGGTTATAAAAAACTTGCTAAATTCTGTCCTGAAATCAAGACGATAAATGCTGAAAGAACAATTGAAGAAATTTTTGATGAAATTAAGGATATTATAAATTCAATATAATCTTGTTATAAGGAGGAGAATATGAAGTTAATAACTGCCATAGTGCAAAATGATGATGCAAAGAAATTAATATCATCTTTGAGAGAAAATGGTTATTCTTCAACTAAGATGTCATCAACCGGAGGCTTTTTAAGTTCTGGTAATACAACCATAATATCAGTGGTTGAAGATGACGATGTAGATCAAGAAATAGAAATCATCAGAAAAATATGTAAAGTTAAAAAGAAAATTACGGCAGCTATACCTCCGAGTTCATACAGTACAGTAGGAGGGTATTTGCCTCAGACAATTGAAGTGACAGTTGGAGGTGCTGTAGTCTTTGTAACTCCAATTGAAAGATTTGAGAAGATTTAAAGGGGGTCAACATGCTTTACAGCCAAGTAGCAGGACAGGAAGAAATAAAAATATCCTTAATTAAATCAATCAACAACAGTCAAGTGTCGCACTGCTATATATTTGAAGGACCTAAAGGCATGGGTAAATATGATTTAGCTCTTATATTTGCCCAGTCTTTACTTTGCTCAGACTTTCATGAAGAACCATGCAATGTGTGCAGCAACTGCATCAAGATGAATTCGATGAATCATCCTGATTTGCACATAGTTAATCAAGAGGAAAGCACTATTAAAAGAGAAAGTATCGATGAGCTTATAGAATCAATATATAAGAAATCATATGAATCAAATAGAAAAGTATATATAATAAAAGATGCCCATTTAATGACAACTCAGGCAGCTAACACATTTCTAAAAACTCTGGAGGAACCTCCGGGAGATTCTGTTATGATACTTTTAACAACCAATATTAATTTGCTTATTCCAACAATAACTTCAAGATGTCAAATAGTAAAATTCAGAAATATAAGCAAAGAAACAATTAAAACTTATTTAAATGAACACTTCAATACAGAAGAAGATATAGCGGACTTAGCAGCAAACTATTCTAAAGGAATATTAAATAAAGCAGTTAATATTGTTAATGGAAATGATAGCATATTAAAAAAACGAGAAGAAATAATAAAAGTTTTTGATAAAATAATCAATACTGATTCAGAAATAATATATGAAGTTGAAAATTACTTTGAAGAAAATAAAGATAATATAGATTTAATAATTGAAACAATAATGTTGTGGATAAGAGATATAATTTTTGTTCAAAACAACATGGAAGATTTAGTAATCAACAAAGATTTTGTAAATATTGCAAAACAATACAGCGAAAGTATGAGAGCTGATTCGGATATAATAGAGTATTTGCAAAACACAAGTGAAAATATAAAGAGTAATGTTAACTATAAATTAGCTATAGATAATATGCTTTTAAAGATTCAGGAGGTCTTTAAATGATAAAAGTAGTTGGCGTCAGATTCAAGAAGGCTGGGAAAATATACTATTTCGATCCTGATAAAAAATGGATAAAAGATGGGGATAATGTTATAGTAGAAACAATCAGAGGGATTGAGTATGGTCAAGTAGTTGTAGGACCAAAGATGGTAAAGGAAGAAGATATTGTTCAGCCTTTAAAAAAAGTTTTGAGACTTGCAACAGAAGAAGATATAAAATGCAACCAAGAAAACAAGGAAAAAGAACAACAAGCTTTTGATTTATGTTTGAAGAAAATCGAAGAACACGAATTGGAAATGAAGCTTGTTGACATAGAATACACATTTGACAACAATAAAGTTATTTTTTATTTTACAGCCGATGGCAGAATCGACTTTAGAGAGCTTGTTAAGGATCTTGCATCAATATTCAGAACAAGAATTGAATTAAGACAAATAGGAGTACGTGATGAAGCAAAAATGATAGGTGGTCTTGGACCGTGCGGAAGGCCTTTATGTTGTTCATCATTTCTAGGAGAGTTTTATCCTGTTTCTATAAAAATGGCAAAGGAACAAAAGTTATCCCTTAATCCTGCAAAAATTTCGGGCATATGTTCTAGACTTATGTGTTGTTTAAATTATGAACACCAGGTGTATGAAGATAACATAAAAGAATTGCCTGATGTTGGAGACAAAGTTTCTATTATAGGTACAAATAAAACTGGAATTGTATTAGATATAAATCCATTGTTTAAGACAGCTCGTTTAAATGTAAAAAAAGCTGATGGCACTTTAGAAATTGAAGAGTATAACGGAGATGAGATAAAAGTTATTGAAGAAAGTGTTTTAAAACAGAAACAAGAAGATATTGATTTGGAAGAATTGAAAGAGTTAGAAGATTAATTAAATAAAAAAGAAATACTCCTTATAATAAGGAGTATTTCTTTTTATTGGTAAGGATATTTATAATTTAGTTTTTCGCCGATTTTTAGTTGCTCATCATAATCCTGTAGTATTTCTTTAGAATCTTTAAATAATATGAATATTGCTATTAAGTTTGGTATAACCATGAAACCATTGAACATATCGGCTAAGCTCCATACAAAATCGACTTTTTGAAAAGAGCCGAGAACGATAAATATAAGAACTATGAACTGGTATATCTTTATAGCTTTTTTGTTTTTGAATAAAAAACGAACATTGTTCTCTCCAAAATAGTACCATCCGACTACGGTTGTAAAAGCAAAGAATGTCAGGCAAACTGCAAGAAATTTTTCTCCAATTGGACCAAATGCAATATTGAAAGCTTCTTGAGTTACTCCTACTCCTACTATATCTAAGTTATTTGCACCGGTAGTTAAGATTACAATTGCTGTTGCACTGCAAACCAATATTGTATCAATAAATACAGCAATCATAGCTGAAAGTCCTTGTTCAGCGGGATGTAAAACATCTGCGACAGCATGTGAATTTGGAGTAGAACCCATACCTGCTTCATTAGAGAACAAACCTCTTGCGATTCCAAATCGTATGGCTTGCTGAATACCAATTCCTGCAGCACCACCCATGACAGATTCAGGATTGAAAGCTGCCATAAATATATTCCTAAAAGTAGGAATAATACTTTCTCTGAATAGTATCATTACACCTATTGTTCCTAAAATATAAATGGCAGCCATTACAGGAACAACCATTTCAGCAAATGAAGCGATTCTTTTCATACCACCAACAAAAATTAGTCCTGCTATGATAGCTATTACAAATCCTATTGCTAATTGAGGAATATTAAATGCTCTGCTTACTGCATCAGCAATTGAGTTTGATTGTACCATATTTCCTATAAATCCTAATGCTATTATAAGAGCTATTGCAAAAAACGAAGCTAATCCTTTTGCTCCTAATCCATTTTTAATATAATATGCAGGTCCTCCGACTAATTGCCCATCCTTATCGGTTTCACGATATTTTTGAGCCAATGTTGCTTCAACAAATATAGTTGACATTCCTAAAAATGCGGATATCCACATCCAGAAAACCGCCCCTGGCCCTCCTAACGATATAGCTGTTGCTACTCCGGCAACATTGCCCGTACCTATCTGTGCTGCAATTGATGTTGCTAAAGCTTGAAAAGATGACATGCTGCCTTCTTTACTTTCTTTTTTATTAAATATTCCTCCAAAAACTCTTTTCAATGCTGGTATGAAACGTCTAATTTGAGGAAAACCTAAACAAATAGAAAGATACAAACCTATTCCTACAAGAGCTATTATGAGAACATAATCCCATAGGATGCCATTTACTGAATTAACAAACTTTTCTAATATTATCAAATTTTTGCCCCTCCATCAAGTTTGATAATATTATAACAACTTAATTTTAGCGTGTCAATTATAATGTTAAATATCATGCAATATTAAGTGGAAAACGCTAATATTCTAATTAAGTTAAGAAAATAGTTGTTTATAAACGCAAATTAGTAAGTGAATATTTAACAAATGATAATCAAAGAAAATTTCTTAATAAAAAAATTAATATTTAATTAGTAAAATATATAAAAATATAATCAACTGGTTAAAAATATAACAAATTATTTAAAATTATCAATGCTTTTAGAAAATATGCATTAATTAAATAAATTCTTTAATTTAATAAAAAATTTAGTAATTAATTAAAAAAGTACTTTTAAAAAAGTGAAAATGATGTTAGAATATTAGTGATGATATTGGGGGAGGTGAGATTCAATGGCTTACAAAATTACAGATGCATGTATAAGCTGTGGAGCATGCGAGGCAGAATGCCCAGTAGGCGCTATTAGTGCTGGTGATGATAAATATGTGATCGATGCTTCAATTTGTATAGATTGCGGAGCATGCGCTAGCGTATGTCCAGTAGAAGCTCCTCAACAGGATTAATAATTATTCTATGACATATACAAAGAGAACGGTTCATTATGAACCGTTCTCTTTGTATTAAAAATAAAAATAACATTGCAGTTGGTGAAACACTTATGTTATAATGTGCTTGAAGTTTAGCATATGAGGAAAGAAATATGAAAAATATAATAGTAGATGTTTTAAAAAACAGCATAGCTGAAGAGCTTGAATTAGAAGCCGGTGATGAGCTTATATCAGTAAATAATTGTATTATACAAGATTACATAGATTATAAATATCAAATATCTGATGATGAAATTCTCTTGGAAGTGAAGAAAAAAGATGGCGAAATATGGGAACTGGAAATAGAAAAAGAATATGATGAAGATATAGGAATAGTGTTTGAAAATCCGCTCATGGATAATATAAAAGTTTGTGCAAATAAATGTATTTTTTGCTTTATAGATCAAATGCCCAGAGGAATGAGAAAAACTCTTTACTTAAAAGATGACGATACTAGATTGTCTTTCCTTTACGGTAATTTTATAACTCTTACAAACTTGACTGATGATGAGATGGAAAGAATAATAAAATACAAAATAAGCCCTATTAAAGTTTCTGTTCATACAACGGATTCAGAATTGAGAAAGTACATGATGGGCAATTCAAAAGAATTAGATATTCTTGTTTATCTTAAAAAACTAGTTGATGCAGGAATTACTGTGGACTGCCAAATAGTTTTAGTAAGAGATGTGAATGATAAAGACCAATTGGAGAAAACTATAAGAGATTTATCATCGCTTCATCCCGGACTTAGAAGTGTTGCAGTTGTTCCTGTTGGTTTGACAAAATACAGAGATAAACTGACAGCACTAAAACCTTTTGACAAAGAAAGTTCTGCCGGAGTTGTAAAGCAGGTAACTTCTTTGCAGGAAGAATTATATAAAAAATTTGATACACGATTTATATTCATAGCAGATGAATTTTATATTTTAAGCGGAATAGATTTTCCATCTTATGAAAGCTATGAAGATTTCAATCAACTTGAAAACGGTATTGGAATGTGCAGATTATTCAAGCAGCAAATTGAAGATGAGTTAGAAGAATTAAAGTATACGAAATTATTATTAAAAGAAGTTACATTAGTAACAGGTGCAGCATCTTATGAACTTATGATGGATTTGTCGGAAAAAATAATGAATAAAGTACTTGTTAAAATTAATGTTGTTAAAATAAAAAATAATTTCTTTGGTGAACGAATAACAGTTTCCGGATTAATAACAGGAAAAGATATTATAGAGCAACTTAAGGATAAGAAATATACAAATATAATTTTACCAAGCAACATGATTAACGAGAATAATGTTATGCTTGATGATTTAACAATTGATGATTTAGTCAAAGAATTAAATACAGATGTAAAGATTTGTGACGTTGATGGTGAAGCGTTACTGAAACTAATCGTAAAATAGAGAAATTAAACGGAGGAAAAAATGGCAAGACCAATAGTCACAATAGTGGGCAGACCAAATGTAGGTAAATCAACACTTTTTAATAGAATAGCAGGCAAGAGAATATCTATAATAGAAGACAGGCCGGGAGTTACAAGGGACAGAATTTATGCAGAATGTGAATGGCTTGATAATTACTTTACTCTCATAGATACAGGAGGAATTGAAGTAGATACTGCAGATACTATATTTGCGCAAATGCGTGTTCAAGCAGAAATAGCAATTGACATGGCTGATATAGTATTGTTCATGGTTGATGGCAAGGAAGGCGTTACAGCTGCAGATATGGAAGTATCACAAATGTTGAGAAAAGCAAAAAAAGATATAATTCTTGTTGTTAACAAAATGGATAAGTTTGTTAACAATAACAATGTATATGAATTTTATAATTTAGGACTTGGAGAGCCAATATCCATATCTTCTTCTGAAGCATTGGGATTGGGTGATCTTCTTGATTTAATAATTTCAAAGTTTGATGATAGCATGGATATTGACGAAGAAGATGAAAGCATAAAAATAGCTGTTATAGGAAAGCCTAATGCCGGAAAATCTTCTATAGTCAATAAAATCATAGGTGAAGATAGAGTAATAGTAAGTGATATACCAGGAACTACAAGAGATGCAATTGACACAAAATTTGATAGAAACGGACAAAAGTATACTTTAATAGATACGGCAGGCATTAGAAAAAAAAGCAAAATTGATGAAACCGTTGAAAAGTACAGTGTTTTGAGAGCATTTACAGCAGTTGAGCGTGCGGATATATGTGTATTGGTAATTGATGCTGACAAGGGTGTAACAGACCAGGATATAAGAATTGCCGGATATTCTCATGACAACAACAAGGGATTGATAGTAGTAGTTAACAAATGGGATTTAATTGAAAAGGACAATAATACTTTTAAAGAATTTCATGATAATATAAGAAACAGTCTTGCGTATGCTTTATATGCACCTATTATTGCTGTGTCAGCACTTACGGGTCAAAGAGTAAACAAAATATTAGATACTGTTGATGAAGTATACAGCTTTAGAAATCTAAGAATTTCTACAGGTGTTCTTAATGATTTAATAACAGAAGCAGTTCTTATGAATCAGCCTCGCATAGTAAAAGGGAAAAAACTTAAAATATATTATGGAACGCAGGTAGCCGTAAATCCTCCAAAGTTTTTAATATTCGTTAACGACAGTGAAATTGTACATTTCTCATATGCGAGATATCTTGAAAATAAAATACGTGAGTCGTTCAAATATACAGGAACGCCAATAGTTATAGAATTCAGAAACAGAAGCGAAAAATAAAAGAACAATATAGCAATAGAAGTAACAATTGGATAAGCGATAATATTTATTGCTTATCCATTGCTTACCCTATCATTTAAAGGAGTTATGATGAAATACATTATTATCGCAATTATATCTTATTTGTTAGGTAACATATCGTTCGCTTACATTCTTGGCAAACTTTTTACTAAAAAAGATGTGAGGGATTACGGCAGCGGTAATGCAGGAACTACAAATGCCATAAGAACTTTCGGAAAAAAAATAGGCATTATGGTTTTTGTTGGAGACGTGCTAAAAGGTTTTATTGCAGTTCTTATTGGAAGAAGTTATGGAGGTGCAATTGGAAGTTATTTAGCAGGTGCCCTTGTAATTATTGGTCATAACTGGCCTGCATTATTAAATTTTAAAGGCGGAAAGGGTGTTGCAACTACTATTGGAGTTATGATAATTATAAATCCGCTTGTTACATTGGTTTGTTTAGTATTTGGAATGTTAGTAATTATTTTCACAAGGACAGTGTCACTTGGCTCAATAATTGGCATGGCGTTAGCTCCGATTGCAGTTATTATTGCAGCAAGACCATTTGACGTTAAACTTTTTATTTTTTGTATATTTATAGCAGGCATGTCTATTTACAGACATAAAGAAAATATAAAAAGACTTTTGCAAGGCAAAGAAAACAAATTGTAGGAGATGATGTTTTGAAAAGAAGAATAACATTGCTTGGAGGAGGAAGCTGGGGCACAGCGTTGTCAAAGCTGCTTTCTGAAAACGGTCATGAAGTTAAAGTGTGGCTGAGAGATGAAGAACAATGCATGGAGCTTAGCCAAAATAGAGTTAATAAAAAATATTTGCCGGAAGTAAAAATACCATTAAATATAGAATTTACTTCAAATATTAACGAAGCGGTCAAAGATGCTGAAATTTTATTAATTGTAACACCTACCCAAATGATAAGAAGTGTATTGAAGCAAATAAATGATAAATACAAAAAAGATAAAATAATAGTAAACGCATCTAAAGGGATAGAAATGGGAACTTTAAGTTTGGTTTCCGACATTATTGCAAAGGAAACAACAAACTGCTTTTTTGCTGTACTTACAGGACCTTCACATGCAGAAGAAGTTGGATTGAATTTGCCCACAGCCATTACAATAGCATGCGAAAATAAAGAAGTTGCTGAAATAATTCAAGATGTATTTATGTCTTCATATTTCAGAGTTTATACCAATGAAGATATAATAGGAGCAGAACTTGGAGGAGCGCTTAAAAATATAATTGCATTAGGTGCTGGAATATCAGACGGAATCGGGTACGGAGACAACGCAAAAGCAGCATTAATGAACAGAGGTATTGTTGAGATAGCTAGACTAGGAATAGCAATGGGTGCTGATATACATACGTTTTATGGGCTCTCAGGTATTGGCGACTTAATAGCAACGTGCACAAGCAGGCATTCTCGTAACAGAAATGCAGGATTCTTAATTGGTCAGGGATTATCTAAAGATGAAGCTGTGAAAAAAGTTGGAATGGTTGTTGAAGGAATTACAACAACTTATGCTGCATATGAACTTGCAAAAAAATTAAATGTGGAAATGCCTATTGTTGATGCAATGTATGATGTTTTAGAAAACAATGCTGATGTAAAAGAAACTGTAAACAAGTTAATGCTCAGAGATAAAAAAGAAGAAAAGTTGTAAAAATAAGAATAATAACCCAATAATATTATAGAAAGATATCGACAGCGATATCTTTTTTTGTTATTAATTTTCATTTTATTGTACTTTTTTTGGTATAAAGCAAGTTAACAAGGCATATAAATTAATTGTATACGAAAGTGCATATCAGGGGGAGGGATTATTATTACTAGTTTAAATATATATGAGGATATAGCAAAAAGAACAAAGGGAGAAATATATTTAGGCATTGTTGGACCAGTCAGAACAGGAAAATCTACATTTATCAGAAAGTTTTCTGAAAATGTTATGTTGCCAAATATAGAAGATGATTATATAAGGGAAAGAGCTAAGGATGAAATGCCTCAAAGCGGTACAGGCAAGACTGTTACAACAACTGAGCCGAAATTTGTACCGGGAAATGCTGTTAAAGTTACTTTTAAGAATAATATAAATGCCAAACTAAGGCTGATAGATTGTGTAGGATATATGATTCCTGGTGCAATAGGAAATATGGAAGGTGAAATTCCAAGGCTTGTAAGCACACCATGGAATGAAGAACCAATACCATTTGTAGAAGCAGCAGAAATAGGAACAAGAAAAGTTATTAGGGACCACTCGACTATTGGAGTATTGGTAACAACAGACGGAAGCATAACGGATATAAACAGAGACAATTATATAATGGCAGAAGAAAGAGTAGTAAAGGAACTTAAAGAAATTAATAAACCATTTGTTATTATATTAAATACCACACATCCTCAAAATGAAAATACAATTACGTTGGCTGCTCAACTTAATGAGAAGTACGATGCACCGGTTAAGGTTTTAGACTGTATGAATTTAAAAAATGATGATATAGAAAATGTTTTGGAAAATGTACTTTATGAATTTCCGATTAAAGAAATCAATGTAGATTTGCCAAAATGGTTTGATGGACTTACATATGATTATTCACTGAAACAAGATTTAATTAATACTTTAAAGGCAGATTTTGATGATTGCTTTAAATTGAGTGACTTTAATGCAGAAAATATTTTTTCGGCGGATAATGATTATGTAGAGGATTATTATGTAAAAGACATTGAACTCGGAACAGGATGCATTAATATGAAAATCGACCTTGATAATTCATATTACTATAAAGTAATTAGTGAATTGTCAGGTGAGGAAATTACCGGTGAACATCAAATATTGAAGCTTATAGGAGATTTGTCAAAATCAAAACTGAATTACAACCGTGTGGAAGCTGCAATTAATGATGCTAAAACAAAGGGTTATGGTTATATAACACCGTCAATTGGCGATATGATTTTAGATAAGCCGGAAGTGTTTAAGGAAGGCAGTAGGTATGGTATTAAAATAAAAGCACAAGCGCCTTCACTTCATATTTTTAATGCAGGCATAAATACTGAAGTGGCTCCTGTGATTGGGAGCAAATTGCAAAGTGAAGATTTAATCAATCATTTGGCAGAACGAATTAAGGATAATCCACAATGCATTTGGGAATCAGAGATATTTGGCAAAACAATTTATAGTCTAGTTGAAGAACAACTTGAGTCAAAGCTTACAGCTATGCCTGAAAATGCAAGAAAGAAATTGAAAAAGACGATTGAAAAAATTGTTAATGACGGTTCAGGAAGCATAATATTCTTAATAATATAATTTAGAACAAAGGGAACGACGATGTCGTTCCTTATTTTTTTATATAGTAGAGGAAAGTTCTCTTTCACGCCGAAGGGGACACAGGTCTCCCTGGCGGAGTTGCGGAGCAACTTTTTTGTAGCAAAACATATAATAATGTCATATGTGTTGATTATGTCAACAAATATTGTAATATTAATTGAAATTGAGCATATATAACTTGCAAAAATAATGATATTTATGTTATAATACAGGTATTATTCATTAGGTATAATAAAATTTTATAAAATTAAAATATTTATATTGATAAATTCGGAGCTTGAAAATGGCAAGAAAAAATTTTGGTTTGAAGAACTTTTTTCTTTCTTTTGCAATAGTATGCATCGCGCTGTATATATTTCAAAATATTAACGGCTCTGTTGATATTGGGGTTGCAGAGAATGGAAATTTGGAAGATGTCATTAGGGCTGACGGAATAATAGTTAAGGATGAAGAAGTATATGATGCAACCCTTGACGGCAGTGTTTCATATTATTATGATGATGGAACTAAAATAAAAGAAGGTCAATTGGTGGCAGATTTAAATACTGATACAAATTATGCACAAATAAATAAACAAATTTCTGAAATTCAAGTTGCTATTGATTTAAAAAATAATAGTGAGGGAAATGCAGTTGAAGTTTTATTAAAGGAGACACTTTCTTCTTGTGAAAATGAAATTCAAGCAAGTATTTTAAATGATGATTTGCACACGATGTATAATATCGTTGGACAAGTAGATAATAACGGCATGCATACATATTCTGACGGTGAATATGAAGGATATGATGTTAATCAGCTTGAAACGTTAAAGAGCAGTCTGCTAAGTAGCGTATCAACCAACAAAGTGCCTTATTATTCAAATCACGCAGGGATAATCACATATAAGATAGACGGATTGGAAGATGTGTATAAATTTGAAAATGTGTTGAATATAACACCAAGCAGCACTATTAAAAAAGAATACACCATAACTGATGAAAGTAAGGTTGAAACGGTTGTAAAAAATGAAAGTATTTTTAAAATGATAAAAAATTTTGAATACTATATAACAGCTACAGTAGATAATGAAAAAGCAAAGCTTTTTGAAGAAAGTAAATATATAAAAACAAGAATAATATCAGAAGGTTCTCAGCATGAAGTTTGGGGATATATTAAAAAAATAAACTATGGAAGTGAAGAATCTGTATTAATTCTATATTTTGACGATTATTTTTATAAGATATATGACAAACGTTATGTTGACCTAGAACTTATTACGGATGTGCATGAAGGATTAAAAATAAACACAATAGCATTGACAAAAGTAAATGGATTGACTGGTGTATATGTAGAAGATGCAAGCAATATAATTAAATTCTTTCCTGTAGAAATATTAGGACAAGATGAAAACAATGCAATTGTTTCAATAGGTGAATATGTTGGAGAAAACGAACGAAATCAAATATATGTTGCTGACAAAGGTTACTCTACAATAAAAATATTTGACAAAATAATATTAGAGCCTGAAAAGGTATATGAAGGTCAAATTGCAGATTAGGAGGGCAATGTGAATATTAAAGAAAATGTAGAACTGATTTTAAAAAGAACAGCTGATGCTGCAAGAAGATCAGGAAAAGAACCGGAAGATATTACGGTGATTGCAGTATCTAAAACTGTGGATTTTATAAGTGCGAGAGAAGCTGTTGAGAGTGGAATTTCAAATCTTGGAGAAAATAGAGTTCAGGAATTCGTGAACAAATATGAACAACTTTCCGATTTAAATATAAAATGGCATATGATTGGTCATTTACAAAAAAATAAAGTTAAATACATAATTGATAAGGCAGAACTTATTCATTCAGTAGAAAATTTGGAATTGGCTAAAGAAATAAACAAAAGGGCTGCACAATACAATTTGGTTGCTCATGTATTAATTGAATTGAATATTGGAGAAGAAGACAGCAAATTTGGAATTAATGAAGAAAATGTATATGATTTTGTTAAGTCCATGGAGCAATTTGACAATATTAAAGTCTTAGGATTTATGACTGTAGCACCATATTCTGAAAATCCTGAAAATATCAGATGGGTTTTTAGAAAAATGAAAGAAATATTTGACAAAACCGCATTAATGAATTTTAAAAATGCCGATATGAAATATTTATCAATGGGAATGACAAATGATTTTGAAATAGCGATTGAAGAAGGCTCCAATATAGTAAGAATAGGAACAGCTATATTTGGCGCAAGAAAATATAAGGAGGAAGAGTAAAATGGGAGTAATGGATAAAGTAAAGGATTTTATCGGTATTACTGATTTAGAAGATGATTATGAAGAGGAGGAAATTTCTGCTGAAGGAAAATATGAAAGCAGTAAGACAGAGAGAATGGAAACTTATTCGAAGAAAAACAATGTGATTAAGGTTCATTCAAACACTGATATGAAAGTCTTTATATGTGAGCCTCAAAAATACGAGGATTGTACAAAAGCTGTTGATGAACTTAAAAACAGAAAAGTTGTTGTTTTAAACATCGAAGAAATGGAATTAGAAGAGCAAAAGCAAGTATTTGAATTTATAAAAGGTGCAGTATATGCACTTGAATCAAGCATTCAGAAAATATCAAATGGAATATTCGTTATAGCTCCTAATAATGTACAAATTGATGGAAGACTCAGCGATAGATTTGAAAGAAATTTTCATTACAATAAATAAGGAGCGCAAGCGCGTATGTATACAATTAAATTAGCTCTTATTGTATTGCTGAGAATCATAGATTCTTTGATACTTGTGAGAGTTTTATTATCATTTTTCCCAACCCTACAATCTTCAAAAATTTCGTACTTTGTCTATCAAATGACCGAGCCTATAATGGCACCATGTAGGGCAATTTTAGATAAACTGGGATTAGGCATGGGAATGATTGATTTTTCGCCTATTTTGGCATTTTTGTTTGTAAATTTATTACAAAATTTAGTATATGCCATATAATGCGTGGAATTAAAAATGAAAGAAATGAAGGAACTAAAGGAACTAGAAAAGTATTACGATTTTATTAAAGATGAAGAAACAAAAAATTCAGTAAAAAAAATCGCAGATAAGGCTCTATATGTAAACAAGAATTATATTTCTGCTGTGACAGAATTTACAAATCCTTATGTATCAGAGTTAAGCATACCAATTATTCGAAATTATGATGTAAAATTTGAACTTTTCCCCTCATTTGAACATGGTGAGAGGAAAGTTTTCATTTTGTACCCTGATTATCTTGATGCTGTAGATGTGGATGATTATTTAACCGGACTTCGAATTCACAACAAATCAAAATTCAAAAAGCTTAATCACAAGGATTACTTAGGGTCCTTAATGTCTTTAGGGATTGACAGGAACAAAACCGGAGATATATATGTATATGATGATTATGCTGATGCAGTGTTGCACAGCGATATTTTTGATTATATAATTTACAATTTAGATAAAATAGGTAATAATAAAATAGAAGTTGAAAAAATAAAGATTGACCAGGTAAGTTTTAAAGAACAAGAACATATTGTTTTAAACATAAATAGTTCATCTATGCGTATTGACAATATAGTTAAACATCTCATAAATAAATCAAGAGAAGTAGCGTCGGATATGATAAGAGCTGGAAATGTAAGAGTTAACTGGCAGGTTGAAGAGAGAATTTCAACTGAAATAAAAGAAGGTTGCATGATTTCAATCAGCAAATACGGTCGTTTTAAAATTTCTAAATTGTTAGGCATAACAAAAAGCGGAAAAAATAAAATTGAAATTAAGCATTACGTTTAATGAGAGGAAAATATGAATATTATAATTGGAATTATTTTTGTGTTTTCCGTTTTATCAGATCAATTAACAAAAATATGGGCGGTTAATGTGCTGAAAAATGGGGAATCAATTAAATTAATAGGCAATTTTTTAAGATTTACTTATGCAGAAAATAAGGGAGCAGCTTTTAGTATACTGCAAAATCAATTGTGGTTTTTCATTATTATGACAATAGTTATGCTTGTAGTTTTAACTTATATATTTTTTAAAACAAAGAATATTACAAACTTGTCCAGGCTTTCAATAGCAATGATTGCCGGCGGTGCAATCGGTAATTTTATCGATAGGTTAAGATTTGGGTATGTTGTGGATTTTATAGATGTTAGATTTGGAAGTTTTTATAATTTTCCTATTTTCAATATTGCTGATAGCTTTGTTGTATGCGGCACAATATTGATGATTATTTTAATTCTTTTTAATAAGTTTGAAAAGAGTGAAATCAATGAATGATATTACAGATAATTATGATGAACAAGAAGATATCGAAGAGTGTGAAGATTGTGGAGAAAATGAAATTACAATTCTTGCAGATGCGGATAGTGAAAGAATAGATGTGTACATTTCCGGTCAATTACAAGACATGTCCAGAAATTCCGTGCAAAAGCTTATCACTGACGAAAGAATTAAAGTTAATGGCAAAAATATTAAGGCAAATTATAAGACAAAGAAAAATGATTTAATACAAATAAATATGCCTGAACCAGAACTTTTGGATGTTGTGGCAGAAAATATTGATATTGAAATAGTGTATGAGGATGACGATTTAGCAGTCATCAACAAGCCTCAGGGAATGGTTGTTCATCCTGCTCCGGGACATCATTCCGGAACATTAGTCAATGGTCTCATGTATCATCTCACAAACTTATCTTCCATAAATGGTGTAATGCGCCCTGGTATAGTCCATCGTCTTGACAAGAATACTTCAGGACTCATGTTGGTTGCAAAAAATGACAAATCCCATAATTTTTTAGCTGCATGTTTGAAAGAACATTCTATTGACAGAATTTATTATGCATTGGTTGAAGGCAATGTTAAAGATGATTCAGGAGTAATAGATGCACCTCTGGGCAGAAGCGACAAGGACAGGAAAAAACGTACAGTAACAACTAAAAACAGCAAAAATGCAGTTACAAATTACTGGGTTTTAAATAGATATGGTAATTATACTCTGTTAAAATTAAAGCTTGAAACCGGAAGAACTCATCAAATAAGGGTACATATGAAGTATATAGGACATCCCGTTGTAGGGGATGATGTTTATGGAATTAAATCAAATAAATTTGGACTTCAAGGGCAGCTCCTGCATTCAAAGACAGTTGGTTTTATTCATCCAACTAAAAAAGAATACATGGAGTTCGATAGTGAACTACCTGATTATTTTGAAAAAGTATTAAAAATAATTGAATCAAAATAGTTATATTATATTTATAGAAAGGGAAAAAACATGAAAGCAAAAGCTTTGATAATGGATGAAAAAGCAATTGAAAGAGCTATTTTTAGAATTGCACATGAAATTATAGAAAAGAACAAGGGTGTTGAAAATATTGTGCTTGTAGGAATAAAAACCAGGGGATTGCCGCTGGCGCTAAGATTTTCTAAAAAAATCGAAGAAATAGAAGGTTCCAAGGTTCCGGTTTTTCCTTTGGATATAACATACTACAGGGATGATTATGAAAAAGACGACATGGCGCCGATGTCTGTAAAAAGTTTTGATTTTGACATTAAGGATAAAACTGTAATATTAGTTGATGATGTATTGTATACAGGCAGGACGGTGAGAGCAGCTTTAGATGCAATTGTTGACAGAGGAAGGCCTAAAAATGTAGAGCTTGCTGTTTTAATTGACAGAGGTCACAGAGAATTGCCAATACGTGCAGATTTTATAGGCAAAAATGTTCCAACTTCAAGAAGCGAAAGAATAAGTGTACTTCTTGAGGAAACTGATGGTATAAGTCAAGTAATAATAAATGAATAAATAGTTTTGATTAAACTTTATAATATAAGAAATAGCGGGACTACATCTGAATTACAGACATAGTCCCATTGTTTTATTGTTTTATTGTTTTATCTTTATTCCTGTAATATCCGCTTCAACCAACATAGAATAATTTGTTTCATAAATTACAAAGCCTGGTTTTGAATTTGGTGGTTTTTTCAAATTGGATTTTCTGGTATAATCAATTTCAACAGAACCTGAATTTTTACCCTTGCTGTAAAATGCAGCAATTCGTGCTGCTTCAACATATTCATTATCAGATAATTCATCACCGTTTGTTTTGATTATTACGTGAGAGCCCGGCATATTCTTGGCGTGAAACCAGTAATCTTCTTTTTTTCCTATTTTAAATGTAAGCATATCATTTTGAAGATTATTCTTTCCAACTATTATTTCGTGCCCTTTGGATGAAATATAGGTCATAAATCTTGGTTTGTATTCTTTTGATTTTTTAATTTTTGATTTTCGTTTTATGAAACCTTCGGTTGTAAGTTCATTGTATATGTCATCTAAATCATCAGTAGTTTCGCATGATTCAATTGAATATAAAATATTTTCCAGGTACTCAATTTCACTTAATGATGAATCAATGAATTTTTGCAGTTCTTCTTCAGCTTTTTTAAGCTTGTTATATCTTTTGAAATACTTCTGTCCGTTTTGCGTCAAATTCAGTCTAGGGTCCAACGGTATTGTTATATCCTTTTGTTCAGGATCATAGTAATTTAATACTGTCAATTTGTGATTTTCAGGTGTTTTATGTAAGTTCGCAAGAATTAATTCTCCGTACATTTTATATTTTTCCCTGTCTTCAGCATTTAACAGTTCATTTCGTTGCTTATCAACCTTTTTTCTGTCTCTGTCTATTTTTGTGTTCATACTTTTTATAAGGCTTGAAACTCTTTGATTAATTTTATTTTTATTGTCTTGCTCGTAATAATAATTATCAAGCAATTCTCCTGGATTTTCATAATGCCTTTTATTATATGATTTCAAATATTCCATATCTAAACAATAAAAACCAAACAAATCTAAATTTTCATCCAAATAAATATTGAATGAATAATCATTGGATTTCACTTTATAGATTATAGCTGAAAAAACATGCCACAATTTTTCTGTTTGCTCAGAAGTAAGTTCTCCAATATAAGTGCTTTGGTTCATATTGCTCAAACAACAAATTTCTTTGCTTATAAAAGGACTGATTCCTAAAAAAATTTTATAGAAAAAATCATAGATGTACACACCGTCATTGCAATTCTCAGTTGTATTAAAAAACAATTCTTTTGATACTTCCAAAGGATTGATTTTATCAGCAGGGGGAGTGACGTAAGTTAAGCCGGGATATATTTGTCTAACGCTGCTAATATTTTCTGCAATTCTTTTTATTGCGTCTATTACAATTTTTGTTTTTGTATTTACAAAAATTATATTGCTGTGTTTACCCATTATTTCTATAATTAATGATTTGTGCACAGTTGTATCAAGCTCGTCCTTGCATTCGAATATAATTTCTAATATTCGGTCGAAATTTATTTGCTTTATTTCAATAACGTGAGCTCCTGTTAGATGCTTTCTTAAAAGCATGCAAAACATGGGTGGCTGTTCTGGATTTTTTCTTGTAACATTTGTTAAATGCAATCTCGGACTGCTGCTTGTGGCAGTCATTAAAAGCTTATGGTTTTCTCCGCCGCATCTGATTGAAATTATTATTTCATTTTTATCCGGTTGGTAGATTTTATCTACGCGGCCACCTATTAATTTATTATTCAAATTGTTATTTATACTATTTAAAAAAATACCATCTAGTGACATTTAATACCTCCTGTAAAATAGATTGCGCAGTTGATTTAGCTATTTGTTTTACAATTTAATCTATTGCCAACCTACCATTATATTGTACAGCAAAAAACTTTTTATGTCATGGAAAATATTTAATTTTTGTTTACTATTTGTATTTTAATGTTATAATGAAAAAAGAATATGATTATTGGAGATTAAAATGGCGAATATAATAAGCATGACCGGATACGGCAAAGGTGAATACAATGACGGCAAAAGGTGTATAACTGCAGAAATTAAAACTATCAATAACAGATATTGTGATATAAATATTAAAACTCCAAGACATTTGCGTTTTTTTGAAGATAATATAAGAAAAATCTTGAAAAATGGCATTCAAAGGGGTAGAATAGATGCATATATCAATATAGACTATATAAGTGAGTCTGATACGGTTATAGTTCCAAATTTATGTTTGGCAAAGCAATATAAAGATGCCATTGATGAAATAAAAAATGAATTAAACATAAATGGCAATGCTTCATTAGATACAATAATTAAGTTTCAGGATGTTCTTGTTTCAAGAGAATATAATGAAGATGAAGAGGAACTTCGTATATGTGTTGAAACTGCAATGAACAATGCAATAGAAAACCTTGTTGCAATGAGATTGGTTGAAGGAGATCAGCTCGAGTGTGATATTAGGTCAAGCATGATAAAAATTCTTGAGCTTATTGAAGAAATATCGAAAAATTCCGAGACAATTGTTCAAGATTATAAATTGAAATTTGAATCCAGAATCAAGGAATTATTAGGAAGCACATATGAATTGGATGAAAATAGATTATACAATGAAATAGTTATATATGCTGATAAAAGTGATATTAATGAAGAAATAGTAAGATTCAAGTCACACATGGTCCAGCTTGATAATGTTTTGAAAACAGGTGGGTCAATTGGCAGAAAATTAGATTTCATAATTCAGGAAGCAAATAGGGAAATAAATACAATAGGATCTAAGATTGGGAATCTTGATATAATACAAATGGTAATTGAAATTAAAAATTTATTGGAAAAAGTAAGGGAACAAATACAAAACATAGAATAGGAGATAATTATATGGCAAACAATACTATTAATATAGGATTTGGAAATATAGCATTATCAAATAGAATTATTGCAATTGTCAGTCCTGAATCAGCGCCTATTAAGAGAGTAATCCAAGAAACGCGCGAAAAGGGAAAGCTTATTGATGCAACCTATGGAAGAAAAACAAGAGCAGTAATTATTACTGACTGCGAATATGTGATATTATCAGCAATTCAGCCGGATACAATGGCGCAGAGGTTTGACAACAACAACCACAATATTAAGTAATGAGGTGTAATTATTAATATGGACAACGGATTATTGGTGGTAATATCAGGACCTTCCGGTGCTGGAAAAGGTACGATTTGCAAGAGGCTTAAGGAAGAAATAAAAGATTTAAAAGTCTCGGTATCAGCTACCACAAGAAAACCAAGAGAAGGTGAAATTGAAGGAACAAGTTATTATTTTATAAATGAAGAAGAATTTATAAAAAGAATAAATAATGAGGAATTTCTTGAATACGCTAAAGTGTATGGAAATTATTACGGCACTCCAAAACGAGAAGTGTTTAAAGAGCTACAAGATGGTAATGATATTATTCTGGAAATTGATATTCAAGGAGCATTGCAAGTCAAAAAAAACTATCCTAAAGGAGTATTCATTTTTATACTTCCGCCATCCCTGACAGAATTAAATAATAGAATTGAAAAAAGAGGAACGGACTCAAAAGAAGTTATACTCAAAAGAATGCAATGTGCATATGATGAGTTGGATTATGCTTTTGAATATGATTATGTGGTGGTAAATGACGAAGTTGAAGCCGCTGTTGAAAAAATTAAAATTATAATTCTTGCGGAAAAAAATCGTGCTATTAGGAAAAAAGCAATTATTAGCAAAATAAGAGAGGTGTAAGATGAGAAAAATTTCAGTAGATGAATTAATAGATATGGTTGATAGTAGATATTCACTTGTAACAATAATATCAAAAAGAGCAAGACAAATTATTGACGGTTCAGACATATTAATAAAAACACCGACAAACAAACCTGTTGCAATTGCAATAGAAGAATTTTACGACAGAAAGTACGAAGCGATTTATAATTTTGATCAATATAAAAAAAATGCTGAAAAAACGGCAGCAGATGAAGCGGACGATGCAAATTCGAAACATTCAACTGAGAATGAAGGATTAGAAGAACAGACGGAAGAATAGTAAAAAATATAATCAGTCAATTCGACTGATTATTTAATTTTACTAAAAGTTGCTTAAGTGCAACGAAATATGGGAGAGTTATGTATAGAATGTATGTACAGGTAATTTTAAATAATAATTCAAAAAGCACAGATCAACTTTACACATACGGAGTACCGCAAAAGCTTGAGAAAATAATTCAATCAGGAATGAGAGTAAAGGTGAATTTTGGTAATAACAAGCATATAATTGATGCTTTAATCGTATCTGTACTTTCATCCTGCGATTTTCCTGACAATAAAATAAAGACTATTATTGATATAATAGATGAAAAACCTATTGTTAAAGATGAAATGATAAAACTTAGTCTTTGGATTAGAGACAGATATTTATGTAAATATTCTGATGCTATAAGGCTTATGATACCTTCCATGATAAAATATGTACACAACATAATGATAAAAGCAAAAAACGATGAATTTGTTGAATTAAGTCTCAACGAAAAAGAGAATGTATTATTTAATATTATTAAAAATAATCCTATAGAGCTAGAAAAGTTGAGAAAACTTTATAATGGCAGTGATATTTATGTTCTGCTGGATAGTTTAAAGGAAAAAAATATTATTGAAGTTACAAATGTGGAACAGGGTAAAGGGAAAAGATCATATGAGAAAATTATTTCGTTGTCAGAAGACAAGCCGTTGGACGAATATGAGATAAATAAAACTCCAAGTCAAATAAAAATCATAAATTATCCGAAGGAAAATCAATCAGTTAATATAAAAAAATTAATTAATGAATTAAATGTTTCTTTAGCTGTTATTAACAATTTAATAAAAAAGAATATCTTAAGGGAAAAATCTGTTTTGTATGATTTTGATGATGCAGATGAAAATTTTATTACGGAGAAAAGCTTGTTATTAAATGAAGAACAAGAACATGCATGTAATGAAATTATTTCTTCGGAAAATAAAGTGTTTCTTCTTCACGGTGTTACCGGCAGCGGTAAAACTGAAGTATATATGAATGTTATTGAACAATACAGAAAATTAAATAAGCAATCTATAATGCTTGTGCCGGAAATTTCACTTACTGTTCAAACAATAGACAGGTTTGTGAAACGATTTGGAAACAGGATTGCGATATTTCATAGCAGATTGAGTAAAAAAGAAAAATTCATTCAGTGGAGTAAAGTATACAACAGGGAAGTTGATGTAATAATAGGTGCAAGGTCTGCTATTTTTGCTCCGGTTCAAGATTTAGGAGTAATAATAATTGATGAAGAACATGAAGACAGTTACAATTCTTCAACATCTCCTAAATACGATACTATTGAAGTTGCCATAAAAATGGCGTGTATTTTAAATGGTAAAGTTATATTAGGATCTGCAACTCCTTCTATCAATACTTACTACATGGCTATGAAAAATCAAATTAGAATTTTGGAATTAAAAAGACGTGTAAATAATGTACCGATGCCTGATACTAAAATAATAAACATGAGTAGTGAACTAGATAAAGGAAACAATACCATAATAAGCGAAGAATTATATGAAAGTATTAAAACTTCTCTTGGCAATAAGGAACAAACTATTTTATTCTTAAACAAGAGGGGTTATTCAGGCTATGTTTCCTGTAAAAAATGTGGATATGTAGCAAAATGTGATCGTTGTGATGTTTCTATGACATACCACATAAAAGGGAATTTACTTAAATGTCATTATTGCGGAAGAACAAAAAAAATGTATACGGTATGTCCTCAGTGCGGAAGTGATAAAATTGAACAATTTAGCGCAGGAACTCAGCAGGTTGAGGAACTTGTTAAACAGTTGTTTCCAAAAGCTGTTATTGAAAGAATGGATTTTGATTCAATGATTAATAAAGAAAGTTATGAAAACATATATAATAATTTCAAAAATCAAAAGATAGATATTTTAATAGGAACGCAGATGCTTGCAAAAGGTTTTGACTTCCCTAATGTTACAACTGTTGGGGTGTTATCAGCAGATGCATTGCTGAATTTGCCTTTTTACAATTCAAGTGAAAAAACATTTCAGCTTATAACTCAGGTAAGTGGAAGAGCTGGAAGAGGAGATAAAAAAGGCAAAGTATATATCCAAACATATGAACCGAATAATTTTACGGTAAATGCAGCTAAAAACAATGATTATGAATCATTTTTGCATGAAGAGCTTAAATTAAGAAAAGAATTTGCATTTCCACCATTTATTAATATAATAAATATATGCCTCATATCCAGAAATGAAGAATTAGTTATAAAAACTGCCACGGAAAAGTACAATGAACTTAAGTTATTGGTCCAAGATTTGTTTAAGGAGAGAAGTTTATTATTGTATAGACCTATACCTCACAGCATATATAAAATAAATGATGAGTATAGAATTAATTTATATATAAAGGTTTCAAACCACAGTATATCAGAACTTAAAAAATATATTCGTTCTGTGTACATGGATAAAGATATAGAAAATATTAAAATAAGTATCAATATTAATACAGATACAGTCTAGGAGGAAGATAAAATGGCATTAAGAAATTTAAGATTTAATGGGGATGAATTGCTTAGAAAAAAAAGCAAGGAAGTAACAACAATTGAAAATAAAATTAAAATATTGCTTGATGATATGCTTGAAACTATGTATGAAAATGACGGGGTTGGACTTGCGGCACCTCAGGTTGGAGTATTAAAACGTGTTGTAACAATAGATGTTGATGACGGAAATGTATACAGAATGATAAATCCTAAAATAATCAGTTCATCAGGAGAACAAACAGATCAGGAAGGATGCTTGAGCGTGCCTGAATTTAGGGGTGATGTGACTAGACCTATGAATGTAACTGCTGTTTACACAGATGAAAATGGCAAAGAGGTAACAATAGTAGCAGAAGGATTACTTGCAAGATGTATCTGCCATGAAATTGATCATTTAGAGGGTGTTTTATTCATCGACAGAGCAGTAAATATTGAAAAAAAATAGGTGGAAATATGAATATAATATTTATGGGTACGCCTGAATTTGCAGTGCCGACTTTACAAAGATTGTATGATTGCAAAAATGAAATAAAGCTTGTTGTAACACAGCCTGATAAACCATCCGGTAGAGGAAAAAAACTAAGAAAATCTGCTGTAAAAGAAAAAGCAGAAGAACTTGGTCTTGAAGTTTTTCAACCTGAAAAAATAAAGAGAAAAGAGAGTATTGAAGTTTTAAAATCATATAATCCTGATTTAATTGTTGTTGTAGCGTATGGACAAATTTTAAATAAAGAAATTCTTGAAATGCCTAAATTCGGATGCATTAATGTTCATGCATCACTTTTGCCAAAATTAAGAGGTGCAGCACCATTGAATTGGGCAATTATAAATGGTGATGATAAAACAGGTGTCACAACTATGATGATGGACGTTGGACTAGATACAGGTGATATTCTTTTAAAATCCGAAATTGGCATTGATGAAAATATGAATGTTGGTCAGCTTCATGATAAACTAATGATTGCTGGGGCGCAGCTTTTGATAGAAACTCTGAACAAAATAGAGGATAACAGCATAGTGCGCGTAAAACAGGATGATTCTATTTCAAGTTATGCACCAATGCTTAACAAGGAAACACAAAAGATTAATTGGCAGGACAGCGCAGGAAATATTCATAATTTAATCAGGGGACTTTCACCATGGCCAACCGCTTATTTTAATTTTGAAGATAAAACTGTGAAGGTTTATAATTCAAGCTTCTTTAATGAAGAAACTCACTATGAACCAGGATTTGTTATAAAAGTGAACAATGATGGTGTTTTTGTTGCTGCAATCAATGGTATTGTAGTAATTAAAGAAATTCAGATGCCAGGAAAAAACAAAATGACTGTTGAAGCATATTTAAGAGGCAATAATTTTCCTGAAAAAATTATTTTGAAATAAAATTCAGCTGAGGTAACTATGGATACTGGATACAGAGCTCAAGTTATAGAAACAATAAAAAAAATATTTAAAGATAAATCGTATTCGAACATAGTAATAAACAATAACATAAAAAATGTTGATGTTAGACATCAGGCATTGTTCAGAAAGTCCGTGTTTGGTGTTATTGAATATGTAATTTTTATTGACTGGATTATCGATGAAATGTCTAAAACAAAGACGAAAAAAATGGAGCTCGATGTATTGGCAGTTTTAAGGCTTGCAGTTTATCAAATATTCTTTCTAGACAATTCTTATGAGAACATTGTTGTAAATGAAAGCGTACAGTATATAAAAGATAAAGGAAATTTAAGAACATCCAAATTCATTAATGCTGTTCTACGAAATATTATAAGGAATAAGATAGAGTTATTATCAAGAATGAAAACTCTTTCTACAGATGAATATTTAAGTGTAAAGTATTCTTATCCAAAGGAACTCGTAAAAAAATGGAAAGAACAGTTTGGAAAAGATATAATTGAAGATGTATTAATTGCAAACAACTCAGAAGCTTCATTAGAAGTAAGAGTAAATGTTTTGAAAATATCAAGAGATGATCTTATCGAACTTTTTAATAAAAAAGGTATCGTTTCAAATAAATGCAAGTATTCAACTAAAGGATTAATAATTAGTAATTCTTTTGAAATAGATAAGACGGAAGAATACAAAAATGGTTTGTTTTCAATACAAAGTGAAAGTTCGATGCTTGCCGGTCAAATTTTAAATCCAAGGGAAAACAGCCTTATTATAGATATGTGTGCAGCACCTGGCGGCAAATCCTTAAATGCTGCAGAAATTATGAATAACACAGGAAAAATAATCAGCAGAGACATTTATCCGGGGAAATTATCACTCATTGAAAAAGAAAAGAAGAGGCTGGGAATAAAAAACTTAGTTGTTGAACCTTATGATGCCACTAAATTAGATGAATCATTAATTGAAAAAGCAGATTACTGCATAGTTGATGTACCGTGTACAGGACTTGGAATTATAAGAAGAAAACCTGAAATCAAATATAAAAAAACAGAAGAAGACAGAGGAATAGTTGACATTCAATATAAAATAATTGAAAATGCATCCAAGTATTTAAAGCATAATGGTGAACTTGTATATTCCACTTGTACTACAAATAAGGAAGAAAACATTGATATTGTAATGAAATTTATTAAGAATAATAAAGGTTTTGCATTATCTGATATTTCAGAAAATGTGGATGATATTTTTCCAACAGCAAAAGATGGATATATAGAAATATATCCGCATATTAATGGTATGGATGGCTTTTTTATTGCGAAAATGCAGAGGCTATGATATAATTGTCGAACATATAGCAGTATGACTAATTTTAGCCTAATTAAATAAGAAGGTAAAATCATGAAAAAAATAGACAATTTAAACTTTGAAGAGCTTGAGAAAGCTATGGTGGACATCGGTGAACCAAAATTTAGAACAAAACAAATTTTTGATTGGATACATAACAAGACTGTTGATAGTTTCGACGGTTTTGCTAACGTCTCTAAAAAATTAAAAGAAGAGTTGTTAAAAAATTACGAATTTACGAAAGCTTCAATTGAACTAAAGCTTGAGTCTGAACTTGATGAAACAAAAAAATACGTAATTATGTTTGAAGACAGAAATGTTGTAGAAAGTGTATTTTTAAAATATAAATATGGCAATACTGCATGTATTTCATCACAGGTGGGATGCAAGATGGGTTGTCATTTTTGCGCTTCAACTAAAAATGGTTTTTTAAGAAATTTAACAGCTGCTGAAATGCTCAGACAAATATATTTAATTCAAAAAGATACAGGAGAAAAAATATCTAATGTTGTAATAATGGGCTCAGGTGAGCCGCTTGATAATTATGACAATGTAGTTAAATTCTTAAAACTTATAAATGATGAAAGAGGTCAAAATATTTCCATGAGAAAAATAACTGTTTCTACGTGTGGAATTGTACCAAATATTTATAAGCTTGCTGATGAGAATATACCAATAACATTAGCCATTTCTCTTCATGCTCCGTCACAGGAAAAAAGAGAGGAAATTATGCCTATTGCAGCAAAATATAAGCTTCCCGAACTGTTGAAAGCGTGTGATTATTACATAAACAGTACAGGAAGAAGACTTACTTTTGAATATATTATGATAAAAGGCTTTAACGATAGCTTGGAAGATGCTGAACTTCTTTGTAAACTTTTAAAACATAAATTGGTAAATATGAATTTAATACCTTGCAATTACGTAAGGGAAGTTAATATTAAGCCTTCTGCAAATTTAGATATTGAAAAATTTAAGAAATTATTGACAGACAACGGAGTTAATGCAACTGTGAGAAGAGAGTTAGGCAGTGATATAAACGCTGCTTGTGGTCAACTTAGAAATGATTTTCTAAAAATATGAGGTCCGTTATGAAAGTGTACTATGATACGAACAAAGGGTTATTGAGGGAAAATAACGAAGATAATTTTATTGTAGAGGAAACTGAAAAATATAGCCTATATGCGGTTGCTGACGGTATGGGGGGACATAAAGCAGGAGAAGTTGCAAGTTCTATTGCAATTGACAGCATCAGAGAATTCTTTAAAGAAAAATGTGACCAGGAAAGTTTCCAAGCTCCGTCATTTATTATTAAAAGTGTTCAATTGGCAAATGATAAAATAAGAGAAGAAGCATCAAAAAAAGAAGAGTGCTCGGGAATGGGAACAACAATAACCATGGCTGTTATTGACCTTGATTTAAACATAGCTTACATAGGAAATGTAGGTGACAGCAGAGCATATATTTTGAAGAATAATGAAATAACACAAATTACTGATGACCATACATATGTAAATGAACTGTTAAAGGATTGCAAAATTACAAAAGGCGAGGCAATACATCATCCTAAAAGGAATGTTATAACAAGGGCTGTAGGAAGCGAAGAATATGTACATGCAGATATTTTTGAGATAGAAATTTTTGAAAATGATGTTATTTTACTATGTACTGACGGGCTTACAACGCATTTGTCGGATGAGAAAATTCTAGATACTATAATGGAATATGGTTCTTCAGATAGTGTGCAGAAATTAATTAAACTTGCTAATGATAATGGAGGAACTGATAATATTACGATAATTATTGTTGATAATATCACTAGAGGTGAAATTTATGATAGGTAAAATATTAGGCAACAGATATGAAATTATAGAAAAAATAGGCGGCGGAGGCATGTCTAATGTATATAAAGCAAAGTGCAATGTTTTAAATCGTTTTGTTGCAATAAAAATACTTAGAGATGATCTTATTTCAGATCCTGAATTCGTAGCAAAATTCAAGCAGGAATCACTTTCAGCAGCAAGTCTTGCTCACCCTAATATTGTGAACATATATGATACAGGGATTGATGGTGATGTTTATTATATTGTAATGGAATATGTAAAAGGTGAAACATTAAAAAAATACATAAACAGAAAAGGAAGATTAAGTGAAAATGAGTCTTTAAGAATTTCAAGGCAAATAGCTGAGGCTTTAAAGCATGCTCACACTAATAATATAGTTCACAGAGACATAAAACCTCATAATATTCTTATAACTGAAAATGGAATTGCCAAAGTAACTGATTTTGGAATCGCAAGAGCAGCTACAAGTTCTACAATTAACAACACATCTAATGTAATAGGTTCGGTTCATTATTTTTCGCCTGAACAAGCAAGAGGCGGGTATGTAGATGAAAAATCAGACATTTATTCTTTAGGTATTGTTATGTACGAAATGATAACTGGTGTCGTTCCTTTTGATGCAGACAATCATATTTCTGTTGCAATGAAGCAAATACAAGAAAAACCCATACCTCCTTCAAAAAAAGTCAAAAATATACAAATATCTATCGGCTTTGAAGATATTATAATGAAATGTTTGGAAAAACATCAAAGTTTCAGATTTCAAAACATAGATGAACTTCTAAAAAAACTTGATGCATTAAACGGGGTTAACGGTGCAGCGCGAAATGAAGGAGAAATGATAGATTCTCCAACAATTGTAATTCCTGCAATAAACTCAAATTTTGATGACAACAAAAACATAATTGACATAGATTTAGTGGATGAAAATTCTGATAGGGCGTTCAAAAATTTTTTTGGCGAAGATGTGGAACAAAACAACAATATAAGAGAAAACAGGAATAAAGAAAAAAATGTTGAAGATAAAAAACAAAAAAGTAAAAACTCAAAAATAACTGTAGCAGCTGTT
>NZ_JAWQJF010000152.1:0-24437 GCF_033447055.1 Sedimentibacter sp. | reverse complement strand
ATTTGTGTTAATTTTACTTCTTCAATAAACATATTATCACCTCGTTATTTTATTATCATAAATAATTATCATTTCACTGTTATTGAGTCTTTAATTTTATCAAAAGTTTTATCACCAATACCTTCGATATTTTTAATTTCTTCAATAGAAGTGAATTGTTGTTTGTTTCTGTATTCTATAATTCTCTGTGCATAAATTTCACCAATGCCCGACAACGACATCAAAATTTCCTTTGATGCATTGTTAATATCTATTTTACCTTCATTTTCTTCATTGTACAAGGGTAAATCGACAATATTTTCCCCTTTTTCTAATATGTATATTTTTTCTCCATCAACTAATTTCCTTGCTTTGTTGAGATTTTTAGTGAATGCAGTTTCTTTAAGTCCACCTGCCTTCATAATGGCATCATTAATCCTGTCACCTTCTCTAAATTGGTAAACACCAGGATTTTTTACTGCTCCATCAATGTCAACAAAAATATATTCTGTTGAATTATGAGTATTCTCAACATTTTCCTCATTTTCTTCAATATTATCATTGCTTGTATAATTAATTTCACTCTCTTTACTTGACAGTTTAATCCCAACGGCTGTCATGATAAATAATGCAATGATTAAAACAACTGCAAGTCCTTTTTTGTAAATGCTGTTGTTCATAATAGCCCCCAAATATACAATCTTTTGGAATGTATTTAAGAATACAATTGTATTATACATTATATTGCTAAAAAAAACAAAATTTTTAATTACAAATTAAATTTTTTCTGCTATACTATTATTTGATTTGTTATGTAAGGAGTTTACAGATGATTAAAAAAGTTATTGCCTATTTTTTCGTTTTTTCTATTTTTTTGCTGAACACGAACAAAGTATCCGCTGAACCAAACATATTGAGTGATACAGCAATACTCATAGATGCAAAAACAGGAACTCTATTAGCTGAAAAAAATGCTGATCAAAAAATGTATCCTGCAAGTTTAACAAAAATAATGACAGCCATACTTGCAATAGAAATGGGAAATTTATCTGATGTATTAACAGTAGATGAAGATACTCCTTATGAAATTGAAGGAAGCCACATTGCTTTAGAACCCGGCGAAATATTGACTTTAAAAGATTTACTTTATGCATTGATGCTCCCCTCTGCTAACGATGCAGCTTCAGCAATAGCAAAACATTATGGTGGAAGTACAGAAAAATTCGTGAATTTAATGAATGAAAAAGCAAAAGAGCTCGGTGCATACAATACCCATTTTGCAAATCCACACGGACTACATGATGAAAATCACTATACAACAGCAGCAGATTTAGCTCTGATTACGAAGTATGCAATGACTAATGAAACATTCAAAAAAATAGTCAGCACTGTTAAATATGAAATTCAAACAACAAATAAAAAATCAGAGGTAAGATATTTCACTACTTTGAACAAACTTTTATACAACACAAGCTCTAACCAAATTTATGTAAACGGTGTGTATATAAGCCCTTTTTATGAATATGCTACCGGTGCTAAAACAGGCTACACTCCTGAAGCAGGTAACTGCTTAGTTGCAACTGCAACAAAAGATGGTACAGACTTAATTGCAGTAACTATGCACGGCGTATCCTTGGAGATGTATCAAGATGCCCACAACCTCTTTAATTATGGATTCAATGAATATAAAAGCACAACATTAATAAGTAAAAATACTTATATAAAAAATATTGAAATTAAAAATGGCGACAGCAGAGAAATATCAGTAATTACAGAAAGTGATTTAACAACTCTTATGAAAAAGGGTTCCGATAATAACATTGAATCCAATGTTGTAATAAATGATATAACATTGCCTCTTGAAAAAAATCAAGTTATTGGAAAAATTGAATATACATTGGATGGCGAAATTATAGGAAGCGTAAATTTAATAACTCCAATTAAAGTAAAAAGTACTTTAACCGAAGAAGACGGTGGAAGTTTTATTATGGGAATATTTAAATTTTTAGGAACACTTGTGATTTTTTCAGTAATTGCTTTATTTCTATTAAAAATATACAATGATATAAGAATAAAAATTAACAGAAGAAAAAGACGTAAAAAATACAACAGTTAAAAAAAATTCAGGGTCTCCTGAATTTTTTTGTTAATTCTTAATTATTAGTCAACAACCGCTATTGCATCGATTTCAACATTGCCATCCTTTGGAAGTCTTGCAACTTCAACACAAACTCTAGCAGGTTTATTGTCTTTAAACACTTCACCATACACTTCATTTATTAAACCAAACTGATTCATGTCTTTAATGTATACTGTGCATTTAACAACATCGTTTAATGTTGCTCCGCCAGCTTCTAAAATAGCCTTAAGGTTCATAAGCGATATCCTTGTTTCTTCTTTTATGTCACCACCATTGTAAAGTTCACCCGTTGCAGGGTTAAATGCAAGCTGACCTGATGCATATATAGTATTTCCTGCTTTTTTACCTTGTGAATAAGGACCTATTGCTGCTGGCGCATTGCTTGTTTGAATTGTTGTATTTGACATAACAACCTCCTATTTCCAATTTTTTATTCCATATTGTTCAACATCTAATAAATTATTATCCAGCCACAATGATTCAAGATCATAAATTTCTCTTTCATCTTTGTGGAAGACATGAACAATTATGTTGTCAGTTTCTAATAATATCCATCTTCCTGTATCAAAGCCTTCTTTGTAATAAAAATCTATTCCTTCTTTAGAACCTTTGCTTATTATCTCTTCAGCTATGGCAACAGTCTGTCTTTCGTTGTTTCCGCTGCATATTATGAAATAATCTGTTATTGAGCTTGTTTTTGACACATCTAACACTGTAAAGTTAAAAGCTTTTTTATCATCACTTGCCTGTAATATGATTTCTATGTTTTTTTTGTCTAAATTCATTTTTTCTCCTTTAAAAATCTAAGTGTATTTATTGATTCTATATTAAGTTCTTGGTTTCTTCTTTTTACATACTCGATTGTGCTCTCTAAGGCATTTATTAAAGCATCATCAATATTGTTATAAGCAATTCTCCTAAGATCTTCAACACCTTCATAATGTCTGTTTGGCTCAATTTTATCTGCTATAAATATTATTTTTTCCAAAATAGTCATATTTTCTCTGCCGGTTGTGTGATACAATATTGCATTTATTATTTCTTCATCATCAATATTGTAAACCGACCTAGCTAACATTGCACTTGTACCGGCATGAGTCAAATTATCATTTTCTTCCTTATTATTTGATTTCCCACAATCATGAAGCAGCCCTGCAATTTTAGCTTTCTCTTCATCAACTCCATATATTCGAGCAAGCTTTCCCGCTTCTTCCATAGTACTTAAACAATGATTGTAAAGTTTAGTACCTACTGAACTTTCCAAAATTTCTTTCATTCTATCATAATTCATTATTGTTCTCCAAATACAAATTATTCTTAATTATATATTGTTCCACCGATTCGGGCAATAAATACTTTGCTGATTTCCCATTTTTGAATCTGTTTCTTATATCTGTAGATGAGATTTGCAACATTGGTGCTTGGAGCAGTTCAATATTTCCATTAAAATTTTTCTCAATTGCTGCAATATTTTCTTCAACTATTTCTTTACTTATTCCCGGACGTGATACCGCTATAAATTTACACAACTTAAGAAGTTTCTCCGGTTCGCGCCAGTTTGGCAAATTAATTATAGCATCAGCACCTGTAATAAAATAAAATTCTGTATCTGTATATATATTAATGAGTTCTGCTATTGTATTTAAAGTATAGCTTTTTTCCGGATTTTTAATTTCAATGTCTGATACAGTAAATTTATTATTAGACAAGGTAGCCAGCGTTGCCATTAAATACCTGTCCTGTGAACTTGCTTTAGTTCCATTTTTATGGGGAGGATTTCCTGAAGGTATAAAAATTATTTCATCCAGTTTAAATATATTTAATACTTCATTTGCTATAACCAAATGTCCTAAATGAATAGGATCAAATGTACCTCCCATAATTCCAACTTTTCTGCTTTTCATCATAAGCTCCTCTTGTTTTTAGCAAATACATAGATAATTGAAATTACTGCAATAAAAGCAACATATATAATATTGTCATAAAAAACTTCATTTTCAAGAAGTATTAGTTTTCCTAATGAAACTCCCGTTATTCCTGCAAAAATGTATGCAAAATACAGCTTAACCTTACTGTTTTTTACAAAGTTAATTCTTTCTATTAAACTTTCTTTGCCTTCATAATAACCCTTTATCCAGCCTGTATAAGAAATAAACAAAATCGAACATGCCAGATAAATCATGGGCAATAAAGCCAATAAATAGCTGTGATCCAAACAAACCATTACAGACAAGGAAATAAATAAAGGAGTTAAAACAACTTGAGTATAAGAATCTCCAAGACCGGCAGCGATACCCATCATTCCTTTTTTGATATATGTTATGTCACTGATTTCTTTGTTTTTATCACTTGTATTTTGTTCCTCTAAGGATATTATATATCCGTGAATCGGCGTTCCCATATTTGGTTCTGTATTAAAAAACTCAGCATGCCTGTGTATTGCATCTGATATATCAGATTTATTACTATACAGCTTTTTGAAAATATTTTTCATGCTGTGTGCGAAAGCCAATCCTTGCAACCTTTCATAACTGTAGCACGAATGAGAAAAATTCATCCAAATAAACCATGAATATATTAAATCACTTTTATTTATATTATTGTTTTTATTATTTCTTTTATTATTGTTGCTGAATATTTTTTTGTTTAATAATAAAAACAAAATAATTACAAAAAATATCAAAAACCAATAAGATTTTGGATTAAAAATAAAAGTCAGTGAAAACGCAATAAAGAAAATTATAATGTTATATTTATTTTTAATAGAGTATAGAATATTTCCAACAGATACAAATGCTAACAACAATCCTGTTAAATATAAAATTCCTTTAATATTTACATAATATTTCAAAATAAAATCACTAAGCAAAAGCAGTATTCCAATTGCTGCGACAATAACAGCAGTACTCATTACATATAACAGTAATTGAGGAAAAAACCCGTTATATAAGCTAATGTCAGGATTAGTATTTGCATCATAAGCTTTTTCATATTTTTTTACGAAAACAGAATTAATATTTAATCTGTATTTCCATATTAATACGCCCATAAACCCAAAAGGATATGCAATTGCTGCTGCTTCAATGGGTGAAATATTAAATAATATCGCAGCTGCAGCTCCGATTATTGCAGTAAGGCATTGATCTCCCTTAAAAGATCCCCCTGTTGATACAAAATTTAAATATATTATATTTACAACAGCACCTGCAAGCATTCCCAATTGTGCATCACCCAATATCAATCCTGTTATCAATCCCGATATCACAGGTCTGTAGATTGTATAATAACCAACACCAAAAGAAAGTGCAGTACTGCTTGCCCAAAAATATAAAATGCTAAGTAAAAAATAATAAACAAACATCATTTCATTTACCTATTCAACAAATAATGCTTTGTCATTAGGAAGCATTTTAATTTCAACCTCAATATTTTTCTTCTTCAAATCTTTTAAAATATTCAATTCATCGTCACTTAAATGTATGGAATTTAAAAACCTTTTTCGTCCCGGCGTATTCCCCAATCCCCCAATATTCACCTTATTTATCGGTACATTTAATTCAATTAACTCAGAAATATTTTCAATATATCTCGAAAGGATAAGAACCCTTGATCCATCGTCATAATTTCCCAAATAATCTGCTGCTTCATTTACAGCTAAAACCTGAACAGCAAGATTGTCGGGAGCTGCGTCTTTTATAATTGTTGCCATAAATTCATCCTTCGCATATTCATCATCAACAATTATTATTTCATTAATTTTAAGATAAGGTATCCAGGATACAACAACTTGACCGTGCAACAGTCTATCATCTATTCTGGTTAATACTATATTTTTCATTATTCCTCCGTTGTATTAGTCTGTTGAAAATTTCTCATTTACAAATACTATGCTTTTTTTACCGTTTTTAATTATTTTTTCTGCTACTTCTTCCATAGTATACGAATCTCTGCTCACTGCAATATCAATAAACAGCGGAAAATTGATACCTGTTATATGATAGAAATTCCTGTTTTTCATTGTTCTGACAACTGCATTGTAAGGACTTCCCCCATACATGTCCGTAAAAACAATCAAATCGCCCTTAGATAGTTTGTCTACAGTTGTTTCAACCTGACTTAACAGTTCTTCGAAACTTTCTCCATGATGAAATGATATACTCTCTGCATCTTCGATTTTTCCTATAATTAATTCAGAGCTTTTTAATAATTCTTTTCCGAAATCTCCATGTGTTACAAGTAAAATATTTATCATTATTTCATCTCCTCATTGTAGTATTTCATTATAACATAAATTCATATTTATTTCACATAATTTCCTTATTAAATTTTTTGTTTTTTCCAACCTTCATTAGTCAAATAAGTTATACTATCAAATCCCAAATCTTTAACAAGTTTGTACATCTCAGTGAATTTGCAATCTATCCCCTCTATAGTATGAGCATCAGAATTTATAATTACCGGAATGTTCCTTTCCTTTATCATTTTCAATATGAATGTTGAAGGATATTGCTCTGAAGTATATCCCCTTGCAATTCCACCGGTGTTTATTTCTATCGATGATGATGTGTTTTTTATTGCATCCAGACACTTTTCAACTGCTTTAAAATACCAAATGTCATTTTCGTCAAAAATTATATTTTTTTTATTGTTCTTTTTCAAAAATTCTAAGTGGCCTATAATCGGAGGTTCGTATTTTACTGCCATTTCTGAAATCAAATTATAATAAGTTTCAACTGCAAATCTAGCATCTCCGTTAAAACTTTCATTTATCCCTTGTAAAAGTTCTTCGATATTATAATCAACAGTCCACATAATCCCATTTTTAAAATATCCAAGATAATGAATAGAGCCTATGTAGTAATCAAGCTTTTTCATGAGAGATCTTGATGTTTCATCAAAACCGATTCCAGGAATGTAGTCGAGTTCCATCCCTAAGAAAACTTCAATGATGTCTTTATATTTTCTTTTAAGAAAATTTATTTCGTCAATGTATTTTTCAACTTTGTCTAATTGTATATTCCATTCTGAAACAAAAGGTGTTGGACCATGTGTTGAAATACCTATTGATTGAAAGTTGCTTTTAACTGCTGCTAAAATCATATCTTCAGCAGAGAATTTTCCGTCACAATAAGTTGTATGAGTATGTAAATTTGTTAAATGCATTAGCCTTCCTCCATTTGTCTTTTACTATATTGTAATTGAAGTTCCTGAAATAGTAAAGAAACAATTTTCATATTTAATTCACTAATATTAATTTCTTACGTATATTAATTATATGAAATTACAATACAAAATTTTGGAGGATATTATGAGTTATTCAAATTATAGAAATAACATGCCACATTACAATTCAATGCCTTATAGTTGTGATCCGATAAATACGAGTTACACATCAGTCATGTCACCATACAGAAACATGTATACAGCAAACAACTATCCACCTATGCCTTTCATGACTAATAACGCTATGCCTACAATGCCTAATATACCTTATATGCCAACAATTCCAGAAGACTATTTTCCATTTATACCAGATAGTGAAATGAACTGCATGCCAAACAATGCTATGCCATCTATGCCTCAGATGCCAAACGGTAATATGCCAAGCATGCCTGGAATGCCTGGAATGCCTGAGTTTAATTTACCTGATGGTGATCTTCCTGCATTGCCTGCTATGCCTGGTGACGGTAACTTCTATCCCGAAATGCAAGTTCCGGAAATGAATAACGGTACCATGCCAATGGAGATGACATGTGAACAGCTCATGGAAATGATGAGACGCATGAATTGCAACATGGAACATATGTATAACATGAACAACAACACTCAAAATAGAACTACAACTAATAATAAAAACCACTAAATTTATTATGTAATATTCAAATACAGTAATGTATTTGAATATTACATAACATTTTTTTTATGTTAACAACAATATTATTTAAGGTCGAATTATATCATATTTTATATATTGCCTGAAAAATAATTTATTTCCTTAAAATAAAATTTTTAAACATAAAATGTGTACATACAGATTTTAATATTTTCTGCATATAATATATAACTCTGGGGGTGTTTTTTTTGATAGAAAATGTATTGCAACTAATCTTTCCATTGTCAATTTTCATCTTCGGTTATATAACCAACGGAAGTTCATTTCCTCAACCTTTAAACAAAGATGAAGAATTTGAGCTGATACTAAAATCGAAAAAAGGAGATAGAGAAGCACGAAACACTCTTATAGAAAGAAATCTCAGGCTTGTTGCCCATGTAATAAAAAAATACAAGACCGTCGGCATAGACCAAGAAGATTTAATATCTATAGGAACTATTGGATTAATTAAAGCAGTTTCAACATTTGACAACAACAAAGGCATAAGGCTTGCAACATATGCAGCCAAATGCATCGACAACGAAGTTCTAATGACTATTAGAAGCGATAAAAAGTTAAAAAAAGAAATTTCCCTGCAGGGGCCTTTGGGAACAGATAAAGAAGGAAACAACATATATCTTATAGATATTATTAAATACGAAGGTGAAGAAATTGTTGGAAGATTAGATAAAGAAGAAAAAATAAAAGCATTGGATGAAATATTAGATAAAACTCTTCAAAAAAGGGAAAAAGAGATAATAGAAATGAGATACGGCATAAGGAACAATGAGCATAAAACTCAGAGAGAAATAGCGAAGCTTCTTGGAATATCCAGATCCTACGTATCTAGAATTGAAAAAAAAGCATTAAAAAAACTGTATGACGCACTTGTTTCAAACGTTGGGAATTAGTACATATTTTAAATGCATTCTTTAAAAATACAGAATTAATGAAATCCTGCCATTAGCAGGATTTCATTAATTTAAATTAACTTGATTACCACATCTAAGTCATATAATATATTTAACTTCTTTATTAATAAATAATTCTTCTATCTCTTTTATAAAAAAATGTTTTATTTCAACTATACTTTCTTGGGGATATACATACTTCCCATATCCAAATTGTCCAAATTTATACTTGCGATCTTCATCATTCATAGGTAATGTGGTTTCAGGAAATACTTGAAGTATTCTATTTTTAGCTGTTGTGGTATACCGATGAGAAATAATCTCAAAAGTGACTGGAAATTTTAAATCATTTGGAAGTTCACTGCTTAATTTCAACAACAAATTATGATACTCTTGTTTCCAATTAGGGTAAATAAATATAGGAGCAATTAAAAATCCCATAGGGTACCCTGCCCCAGCAACTTTAATACTTGCTTCTATTCTTTTATCGCAAGATGCTGTAAAATGTTCATATTTATTTATAACAGAAGACGTATTAATACTAAATCTAATTTCTGTATGACCATTATGTTCTAAGTTAAGCAATGAATCTATATCATTGTACTTTGTCACAAATCTAAATCTAGCATTATTGTTATTGCCAAAGAACAATATTGCTTTTTTCAACGAATTCGTATAAGGTTCCACAGGTACGGGGTCAGATGTGGCAGCCCCTTCAAATACAGTAATATCCGGTAATCTTTCATTTATGTATTTCTGAGCTTGATTAAGAATATCATCTACATTAACATGAATTTTCACGAAAGGCTTATCACCTAACATAGTATTTAAATAGCAATACTGACATTGACCCATGCATCCTGATACTAAAGGAAGTTGATAATGGGCTGAAGGTTTACATGATTGAAACTTTAAACTTTTCTTAGTTCCAACAACTAAAGTCTTCTTACCTTCCTTATATTGAGCTGATAAATCATTGCCTGGAATGTTTTGCTTAAGTTTATTAGAAGTCAAATTTATGATTTCTATATTTTCGTTGTCTTCAAAATTAGCTAGAACTTCCTTAGCCATGTCATATTCCAATGAATCTTTTTCAAATATAATTCTTTTAGGTATAAACATATTAATACTGATAAAATAGCCTATTAACCATCTTATTTACTCCTATCTTTCTATTAAAATATTTTTAGTTTTTCAATTCTAACCAAGCGCACTCTAGTATTTTTGCCAATATAGATACTATTTATACATTCTAAGGCTAACTACTCACTAACTGTCTCTTGAATCCTGACAAATAATAAGATAATATCGTAATTTATGTATATGGAAAACAGGAGACATTTGATGAAAAAATTCAAAAAAATTTATATTGAAATAACAAATATATGTAATCTGCAGTAGAAAAACTTTGCAGAAAATGTGGATATAGAAAAAAATTCGGAATGCAATTTCAACTTTAAATCATTAATTATAACAGTATAACAGAGACGGTCATTTTTGATTGATGTGAATTAACAATCAAAATGAACCGTCTCTGTTGTCTCCGGAATACTTGTTATACTCTCTTATTTAACCAAACTATTGCTTCTTCAATAACTTCGTCTTTTACCGGTTCATTAAGTATTTCTGACAAGCTTTCTTATTTAAATTCTATACTGATTACACCCATGAATTTATCATTTGTTATGTCAACAGCAGTATATTTTATTTCAACAGTGCTTTCATCATTTGATTTAAATGTTAATTCATTTAAATCATTTATTTTATATGATACATCTTCTTTTGCTAAAACATTATTATCATAGTCTAAATAAAGTTTACCTACTGTTGTACCAGGAAGATCTGTAAATGTGATTGTTTTAAAATTATAATCATCATCTAAATCATCTAATTCTGCAGATAAGTTAAAATTAATTGCAGTACTGGTACTTGTTAATCCTATTGTTTCAATTTCAAAGTCTTCTTCTACTGAAATTTTGACATCTCCGGGATATGTTTCTCCATCTTTGTCAAAGATAGTATATTCAATAACTGTATTTCCATCATAGTCGTTAAATGGAACAAAAATTATATCGTCAATTTCATCAAGTTCAAATTTATCCAATGCTTCAACTTCTTCAACAGTTTCCGGTTTCCCATCGCTATTATTATCATAATATAAAGTACCAATTTCATCTTCAGGAAGAATGAAAACTATATAATCAAACACTTCATTAGTCTCATTTTTAAATACTTTTCTAAATCTATAGTCATTAAAATTAAATTGTGTATTTTCAGTTGTAGTAAAACCTATACTTTTTAGTTGTTCTAAATCTTCAACTGTAATTTCAATCAAACCAGTATAAGATTCACCATGTGTATCAATGGCATAATATTCAATTTCAACAATACCGCTGTAATTTGCATACGGTACAAATGTTATTTTATCTATTGATAATTCAGTATCATCAGCCAGTACATAAAATTCTGAATCTTCTGAATCGATTTTATATGAATCGTCTTCATCGTAATCATAGTACAAATCACCATTATTTTCAGGAAGCTCAAACTGTACATAATCCAATTTGTATCCGGTATCATCACAAATATCTTTAAAAGCTTCAGTAAAATCTTCAGCTTCGAAAGTTTGCAATGAATCTTCATCAACAGTGTATTCTATTACGCTATTTTCAATTTCATCAGTTGGTTCTTCTACGTCAAAACCACCCTCTCCAGTAAGAACGTAGTAAAGCATCGCTGCTATTTCCTCACGAGTTGCAGGTGCTTTAAGTTGTTTATCAGTATATTCAAACTTAACATTTTCAGCCAGAACAATATTACTGTCAGCTGCTTCTATTGAACGTTCTATAAACAATATTGCTTCGCCTATAGTTACATATTTATTTGCATTGAAATGTTTTCCATCCCCCTTTGCTATTCCAAGAGATTTAGCCGTAGCTATTGCATCATAAAAATAGCTGTTCAAAGGTACATCTGGAAAATTTTTATTTTCAATCATTGTGCTCAACTTAAAAGCTCTCACAATCATTACAGTCATATCACCACGTTTTACATAATCCTCCAAACCTAATTCACCGTTACCATATCCTTTAATTATACCATTGCCTTTCATATATTCAGCAGCTTCTTCATAATTAAAGTTATATTCTGCTAATTTTTTCAGGTGTCCCGGTGGCATAGCAAATACTGCGGAAGTTAATGTTAGTTATAATACTACCACTAAAGCTATTATTCGTGAAACCATTTTTTTGTTCATCATATTACCTCCAGTTTTTTATTGCCTTTATAGGTGTTACAATATATGTTTCGTTATAATCAGTAAATTTTTTGGGGTAGAAAAAAATAAACAACATTTAAATTTATATTCAAAAACAAAAAACTTTATATGATATAATCACATAAAGCTTAATTTAAATATTTAGCACTGTTGTCTCTATCTTTTATTCTTCTACTTTTTTTCTTAGAATAAAATATGGTTCCACTTCATTTTCTATTTCCATTTTGACTATTTGCTGTGCATGAGGAGCTGATTCTATTTTGTTTCCCTTTTCATCTTGCATGTTTGTGGCTTTAACTTCAAAATGTCTGCCTTTTGGGCCAAAACATTCCAAGGAGTCACCTTCGCTGAACTTGTTTCTTTGTTCAACTACAGCTGTTTTTGTATCCTTGTCATAGGATTTGACTATGCCTACTACATCATATGTTCTGATGTAGCTGCTTGATGTATAAAGCTGTCCATCCTTGTATGGATTGCCAAAGAAAAATCCGTAAGAAAAATCTCTGTGTGATGATTTTTCTACTTCTTCTTTCCAATATTTTGTATTTCTTTCACTCTCAGGTTTTTCCAGCTCATCTAAAGCATTTCTATATGAACGAACTGCAATTGCAGTATAGTATTCGCTTTTGTTTCTTCCTTCTATTTTAAGGGCTTTAATGCCTAAATCTTTAAACTTCTGCAAATGCTCAACCATGCACATATCCTTGGAATTCATTATGAATGTTCCTTCTTCATTTTCTTCTATAGGATAATATTCACCAGGTCTTTTTTCTTCAACTAAATTGTATTTCCATCTGCATGCTTGAGCACAATCACCTTTATTTGAATATCTGCCGGTCATAAAGCTACTTAACAAACATCTTCCGGAATAAGAAATACACATTGCACCGTGTACAAATGATTCAAATTCCAAATCGCTTGGTGAATTTTTTACTATGGCTTCTATTTCCGGGAATGATAATTCACGGGCTAAACATATACGGCTTACTCCTTGTTTATACCAAAAGTTTGCTGAATGAAAATTTGTTGTATTCGCTTGAGTACTTAAATGAATTCTCATGTCAGGCACTGTTTGTTTAACAACTTCTATTACGCCTGGGTCTGCAACTATCAATGCATCGGCACCAATTTTTTCTAAATATTTCAGATATTCTTCAAGTCCTAGTAAATCATCATTGTGTGGTGCTATGTTTACTGTTATATTTGATTTTTTGCCATTCTTGTGACAGTAATCAACTCCATATTCTAATTCCTTGTTTGTAAAATTTTTCCCTGCCGCTCTCATTCCCATTGTTTTTCCGGCAAAATATATTTCATCTGCTCCGTATTCTACTGCCATAATTAGTTTATCTAAATTTCCGGCAGGTGCTAATAACTTTGGTAACATAATTTCTCCTTTATTTTATCAATGTAACTGCCAATCCATCCCCTAAAGGAAGGACCGATGTAATGTATCTTTCATCATGTGATATATATTCTAAATAATTTCTTAGATTTCTTACCAGTGTTTTCTTTCTTCTCACAACTAAATCATCTGTTGCAATCATTCCTTGATAAAGCACATTGTCAGAAATTATAATTCCTCCGGGTTTCATCATTTTACAGCATTTATCAAAAAATGTTTTGTAATAACTTTTTGCTGCATCAATAAAAGCCATGTCGAATGTTCCTTCTATATTTTCTAAATTCTCTGCAGCATCACCAAAAATAACTTCAATATTTTTTTCCAGTCCAAAATCTATTATGTTTTTTAAAGCTTCTTCATAAAACTTTTCGCTTCTTTCCAATGTTACAACATTGCCTTCATTTTTCATGACCTGACTCATAAATATGGAAGAATATCCTACATTTGTTCCTACTTCTATTATTCTTTTTGCATTTAATTGGTTTATAGTAAGTTTTATAAACTGTCCAACTTCTTTGTGAATTATAGGAAGACCTCTGCTTTCACAGTATTCCCTGAATTTCTCCAATTTTTCATCCTCATTTATTATGAGGTTTTGTATATAGGTATCTATATATTCTCTGTTTATATTGTCCATTATTTCATCCTTATTTTAAGTACTCATTTGCTGCATTTATATGTTCATCATAACTGTTTGAAAAATAATGTGATCCGTCTCCTTTTGCAACAAAAAACAAATAATCAACATCCGCAGGCTTAAGTACTGCTGTAACTGATACTCGTCCAGGAGAATTGATAGGTGAAGGAGGCAAACCATCTACAACATATGTATTATATGGTGAATCAATTGCTATATCATCTAAGGTAAGTCTTTCCTTCCATTCTCCATGAGCATAATTTACTGTAGCACAGGACTGAAGTTTCATGTTGATGTCAAGTCTGTTTAAAAAAACTGCTGCAACTTCATCTCTTTCTTCATCAAGGAGAGCTTCTTTTTCCACAATGCTTGCCAAAGTCATCGTTTCTTCAAAGTTTAACTTTGAATCTTTGAGAAGAGGTTTTATTTCTTCAACATAAAATTTATCAAATTGTGCAAGAAGCAATTTTATTATCTCTTCTTCGCTGGCATTAACATATACATTGTATGTGTCAGGCATTAAAAAACCTTGAAGATTTGTCATATCCGGGTTGTCTTTTAAAAATTCAAAATCGTCGTTATATATTTGCCCATCTCCCATGATTTCAACAAGCTTTTCATAATTCAAACCTAATTGTTCTGAAATGGATTTAGCAGATTCTTCTTTTGTAAGACCTTCAATAATTGTAATATTTGCAGTATTGCCTGAACTTCCTCCCATTATGAGAGCATTCAAAAGTTCATCTGCATTCATATTTTTAGAAAGAATATAAGTTCCTGCTTTAAGCTTGCTGTCTGCTTCTGTTTTTCCTGCATAATATTTGAAAGAACGTGTATTTTTTATTAAATTATTTTCATACAATATTTCAGCTATATCACCAGTTGTGCTTCCAGATGGAATTTCTACTACTATCTCTGTATCATCTTTTATATCTACAGGCTGCAAATTTTCTTTTGTGTAATTATCAATATATATAAATACGCCAGCTACAGCTATTAAAACAACAAGAACAGTTATTATTTTTCTCATAATGCCTCCATTTAAAATGAAATTCACTTAATAAATATCGAAATCCATTAAATTATACAACCTTTCAAGCACAATTACAATATATCATTTTTTTGATTCTTAATGAATAATATTTTACAAGTTGGTTATTATAATAATGCTTATTACTTCAAAGAGAGGGCTGGTTCTTTTGGACAGATTGAACTTGGGTGACGCTCCCAATACGAAGAAGATTGATGATTTAAGCGTATTTAAAATGAAAATGGATGGGCAATATAGTTTATCCAGTGACTTTAATGATAAACAAAATCCAAATATTAATATTCTTTCAAAAAAAGAGAATACAAGAATGGAAAATAAAAGTATTGTAAATAATAAACCATCCCAATTCGGACCTGTTTTGGGTGTTAACTTTCACAATTTAAGAAAGTAATAAGCACATAAGCAACCGGTGATTAATTCACCGGTTGCTTTATGTATGCCCTAACCCCTTTTTTCAGAGTGTTTTTTCTGAAAAATGGCGGTAGGTCAACCGCAACGAGTTCCCGATTTATGAGAGCGTCAGCGAACTGATAAATTGGTGAACGAGACTGCGTATGCCCTAACCCTGTTTTTCAGATATTAAAAAAAGGACAAAGTCCTTTTTTTATTGTGTGAAATCTTCTACGTCAACTTCTATAATAATTGGCAATATCATAGGGTTTCGTTTTATTTTCTCATAAATAAAGCTACTTAAAGCATCCTTAATAATCATTTTTATATTGTTCCATTCTTTTACATTTGTTTCTTCACATTTATTAAGAGCCTTCCTCACAACTGATTTTGATTCTTCAATCAAATCAATGTTTTCACGCACATATATAAATCCTCTTGAAACAATCTCAGGTCCTGCAAGAACTTTTCCAGTACCCTTTTCAATTGACAACACTACTATTATTAAACCATTTTCAGATAAAAGTTTTCTATCGCGAAGTACAATATTACCTACATCACCAACACCAAGGCCATCAACTAAAATATTTCCTGAAGTGACCGAACCATTTTTCACAATAGATTTTGATGTAATTTCAATTACATCTCCATTTTTTCCAATTATAGTATTTTCTTTAGGAATTCCCATTTCCTCTGAAAGCCTTGCATGTTGAACAAGATGCCTGTATTCTCCGTGGACAGGGATGAAAAACTTTGGTTTAACAAGTGATAGCATTAGTTTTAATTCATCACGTCTTGCATGGCCGGATACGTGAACTTGTGTCACTGCATCATAAAGTACGGTCGCCCCTTTTTCATAAAGCATATTTATGACCCTTGAAACAGTTTTTTCATTGCCAGGTATTGCACTCGCAGAAATTATTACTAAATCACCTGACTTTATCTGTATTTTCTTATGGTCATTGTTAGCCATACGAGTTAATGCTGACATTGGCTCACCTTGACTTCCAGTTGTTACTATGACTATTTCGTTGTCTTTTAAACCTTTTAATTCATTTGCATTTATCAATGTTCCTTCAGGAATATCTAAATATCCAAGTTCCTGTGCTACTTTCACAGTATTTATCATACTTCTTCCTGATATTGCAACTTTTCTCCCATACATTACAGCAGCATTTATGACCTGCTGAACACGATGAACATTCGAAGCAAACGTAGCAACCAATATTCTGGATTGACTTTCTTTAAATACATCTAAAAACTTATCTCCAATTGTTCGCTCCGAAACACTGAATCCTGATCTTTCAACATTTGTACTGTCGGACATCAAAAGCAGTACTCCCTTTTTTCCAAATTCGGAAAAAGTTCCAAGGTCGATTACTTCTCCATTTATTGGAGTGAAATCAATTTTAAAATCACCTGTGTGAATTATTGTTCCAATAGGAGTATTAATTGCCATACCTACTGAATCAGGTATGCTGTGGTTGCTGCTTATAAATGTTACATTAAAGCACCCCAAATTAATTGTTTGACCTGCTTCGACCACATTTAAAGATGCATCTTCAATTTTATGTTCTAAAAGTTTGTTTCCAACGAGTCCTAAAGTAAGCCTTGTTCCATATATTGGTACATTGATTTTTTTCAACAAATATGGAATATTGCCTATATGATCTTCATGACCGTGTGTCAATAAAATACCTTTGATTTTATCTTTGTTTTTGATTAGATATGTTATATCTGGTATTACAATATCAATACCAAGCATTTCATCATCCGGAAATGACATTCCGCAATCTATAACAACAATATTGCTGCCATATTCTATAACCGTCATGTTTTTTCCAATTTCACCTAATCCGCCGAGGGGTATAATCTTTAATTTATGTTTCTTTTCTGTTGCCATTTTCATTCTCCTTATTTCTGCATTGACTGCAGATTCCGGTGAACTTGACTACGTGATTTAAAATTTCAAAATTGTATTGTTTTTCAATTATTTCTTCCAATGAGTTCATTAAGTCTTCTTTGACTTCAATGATTTTGCCACATTTTTTACATAATAAATGATGATGTTGATGAATTTCATTGCTATTAGGAGATAATATTTCATATCTGCTTAATCCATCATCAAAGTTATGCTTATAAACAAGACCTATTTCTTCAAAAAGTTGAAGCGTTCTGTAAGTTGTTGCGATTCCAATTTTAGGGCTCCTGTCTATCACTAGTTCATAGAGTTCTTCTGCGCTTAAATGCTTATCATTATTCTCCATGAGAATTTCATATATCGTATTTCTCTGAACTGTAATTTTACAACCATTTTCAGACAGTAAATTTACCAAGTAATCCGCGTCGCTCATACTATCACCCCAAAATTCAATTATATTTGATTATATTAAATCATCCGCTATTCCTTCATAAACTTCTATTACTTCCTGAATTTCTTCTTCGTCTTCAACCGGAATGAATATTCCATTGCCGTCTTCTGCTTCTTCTAAATAGAATATCATGCCTTCATCAGAGCCAATTTCATGAAGTACTGCATACATAGTATCATCAATATGAAATGTAGCCTCAACAACTAATTTCACTGAATTCCCTTCATCATCAATCAACTCAACAATATTATCATTATCTTTCATACTTATCTCCTAAGGCATTAAAATTTAGTTCTCTGCATATAACCTGATAAAATTTCAACCGCGGCTAATTTGTCTATTACTTCTTTTCTTTTCTTTCTTTTAACATCAGCGTCTATTAACATTCTTTCTGATATAGATGTGGTAAATCTTTCATCTTCAAGCTCAACAGGCAAATCTATGTGATGTTTCATTTTTTCTAAAAACGCCAGCACTTTTTCACCTTGAATGCCCACTGTTCCATCCAGCATTTTGGGAAGACCTGCTACAATTTTAGTAACCTGATATTCAGCAATTATTTTTCTGAGCTCATTTATATCGTTCTTAAAATTTGTTCTTTTTATGGTAGTAACCCCTTGTGCTGTATACATTAATAAATCACTTACAGCTACCCCAATAGTTTTATCCCCAACATCTAGACCCATTAATCTGTCCATAGCTACCTCACACAATTTTGATATAAAAACCCGCACATTCACCGGCGCAATAACTGCACAAAATACATTTGTCCATATCAACAACACATTTGCCATTAATAATCGAAAGAGCATTTTGTTTGCACTTCTTAACGCATTTTCCACAACCAATACAATACTCTTCTACTACTAGAGTTCTCTTTTGATTTCTAATTTTGTCTTTTATATTAATATTTAACTCATTGTTTTCTAAATAAGCGATATTTGCATCAATTTCTTCTTTTGTGCTCATACCTACAGCTATAGAGTCTATCACACTTAAATTATTTGCAAAATCAAAGGCAGATTTTGCATCATTTATAAGGTGACCTCCTCCATATATTTTCATTGCCATGATAAATTTATTGTTTTCCTTTGCTACTTTTACGGCATTTAACATATCTTCTATTGTACCATCTTGAATTCCGATACCTTTTATATTCAGCAATGGAAATACATATTCAATTTCTTTAAACTTTATGCTGTCTAAAACAGCTTCAACTCTGTGAGTTGATATTCCAAAATGTTTTATTATTCCTTGTTCCTTGTATTTCATGAATCGTTCAACTGCCTCATAATGTCCTAAAAAATTATTGCCGTTGTCTTGTTCATGAAGCATAAATACATCCAGATAATCTGTATTCATTTCCTTTAAAGCCTTATTAACACTATATTCTGCCGTCTGCTTGTCATATGCATAGCTTTTTGTAGCTATACTTAGTTTAACCCTGTCTTTGTCTTTTATGAATTCTTTTAAAATATTATAGTTGTCATAAAGCTCAGCTGTGTCAAAAAAATTAATTCCTTGTTCATAAGCATAATTTAAAAGTCCTACTCTGTGTTCATCAGTAGCACCATTTTGTAAATAACTTAACGCTAACGTTCCATAGCATAATTTTGATACATGTTCTTTTTCAAATAAATTTATATATTTCATTTTTTCGCCTTCAGCTACTATATGTAATCGTAATATAAAAGAGTTGCTCCGCAACTTCGCTAGGGGGACCTATGTCCCCCTTCGGCGTAAAAACGCATACGCGTTTTTGACTTTGCACCCCCCTAACGGCAAGGACGTCCCGTCCTTTGCAATCCTCGTTTTTATATAGTAGGAAAGAAAACTTTCCTACTATATAAAAGAGAGCAGTATACAAACAAACATATACTGCTTTCTAGCGTAATTTTAAAGGTCTATTACATCTAAATAAACATTTAATATTTCTTCTAACAGTTCGTCTCTCTCTATTTTACGTATTAAACTTCTTGCATTGTTATGATTTGTTATATAAGTTGGATCTCCAGATAAAATATATCCAATGAGCTGGTTATTAGGATTGTATCCTTTTTCTTTAAGTGACTGATAAACCTGTGATACAATTTCCCTAGCTTCATTTAATGATTCCAGATTGTAATCGAACTTTGCTGTGTTATTTACATTGCTATCCATAAAAACCACCTCTTTACATAACCTAATTTATTGTACTACACTTTTGTAATTAAATCAAATATTAAATTTAATTAACAATTGTTCTTTTACTGCTTCTAACGCTTCGTCTATTTTTTCTGGATTCTTTCCTCCAGCTTGAGCAAAATCAGGTCTTCCGCCACCGCCGCCACCGGCAGTTTTCGCAGCTTCTTTCACCATATTTCCTGCATGTATTCCTTTGTCTGTCAAGTCCTTAGTTACAGAAGATACAAATAAAACTTTGTCTCCCATGTCTGAAGCTAATATAATGGCACAGCTTTCATTCTTATCTTTGATTTTGTCTGCTATTTCTCTTAAAGAATTTGCATCCTTGTCTTTGAACTTAAGGGCAAATAATTTAATGCCATTAATTTCTTCAAATTGATCGAGTAATTGACCTATATTTTTCTTAAGAATTTCATTGCTCAGTTTGTGAATTTCTTTTTCTTTTTCTTTTGCTTCTTTCTTAAGTGTGTTTACTTTTATAGCTAGTTCTTCTTTTGTTGATTTCATTGACAAACATAATTCATCGATTAATTTATCCAGTTCGCTTAAGTATTCTATTGCTGCTCTACCTGTAATAGCTTCAATTCTTCTGACACCTGATGCAATGCTTCCTTCAGAAATGATTTTGAACATTCCTATTTTTGAAGTTTCGTCAATGTGAGTTCCTCCACAAAGTTCTTTACTGAAATCTCCAATGCTTACAACTCTTACCATTTCTTCGTATTTCTCATCAAATAAAGCTGTAGCTCCAGATTTTCTAGCTTCATCAATATTCAATACATTTGTAGATACTTGATAATCCGCAAGTATTGCTTCATTAACACGTCTTTCTATTTCTTTTAATGTTTGCTGATCAACTTGTTCAAAATGTGTGTAATCAAATCTGAGTCTGTCTTTTGAAACATATGAACCAGCTTGGTTTACATGTTCACCCAACATTTCTTTTAATACTTTATGAAGCAAATGTGTGCAAGTATGATTTTTTGCAGTGTTCTTTCTTTGATCAACATTTATTTCCGCAAATACTTTATCTCCGACAGATACACTGCCTTTAACAATATTTGTTTGATGAAGAAATATATTTTTTTTGAATTTCTTAGTATCTGTTACCACTGCCTCCATACATTCGGCAGTAAGTTTTCCTGTATCTCCTGTCTGCCCGCCGCTTTCTGCATAAAATGGTGTTTTATCAAGAATTATTATTCCTGACTGTCCTTCAACAATTGTGTTAACCTGTTCACCATCAACAACAATTGCAACAACTTCAGAATTATCGGATAACTTAGTATATCCGGTAAACACAGTCTTAGGTGTATCTAAGCTAAATTCTTCATCTTTCCATCCGGAACTGCCAGTTTTCTCTCTTGCTTCTCTTGCCATTTGTCTATGTTCATCCATAATAGCAACAAATTCTTTTTTATCAAATTTAAAGCCATTTTCATTTAATATTTCTTCAGTAAGTTCTGAAGGAAAACCATATGTATCATAAAGTCTGAAAGCAACCATTCCATCAAATACTTTCTTGTCTGTTTCTTTCATTGAATCTATTTCTTTCATTAAAAGCTCAAGTCCTTGATCTATTGTTGTTTTAAACTTTTCTTCTTCTAACTGAACAACTTTCAATATGTAGCTTTCTTTTTCTCCAAGTGTTGGATATGCTTCTTTCCATTCATTAATTACAACTTTCACAGTCTTTGTGAGAAAATCGTTTTGTATTCCCAAGGATTTTCCTTGACGGATTGCTCTTCTTATAAGTCGCCTTAATACATATCCCCTGCCTTCATTTGATGGTATTATTCCATCACCTATCATGAATGTTGCAGCTCTTGAATGGTCACAAATAATTTTCATAGCAGTATCTTTTTTATTGTCAACACCATATTTAACAGCCGATATTTCTTCAACTTTATTAATTATGGAAATAAGCGGAACTACATCAAAAACAGTCGGTTTTCCTTGAAGAACTGAAGCAACTCTTTCAAGTCCCATTCCTGTGTCTATATTAGGATTTGGTAGAGGATGGTACACTCCTTGTTCATCTTTATCAAATTGAGTAAATACCAAATTCCATATTTCAATAAATCTATTACAGTCACAGCCAGGTTTGCAATCCGGTGAACCGCATCCTCTGTCAGCACCTGTATCATAGTAAATTTCAGAACATGGTCCGCTTGGTCCTACTTCAAGTTCCCAGAAATTATCGTCTTTTCCTAATTTAACAATTCTTTCTCTCGGTATTCCTACATTGTTGTGCCACATATCAGCTGCTTCATCATCGTCTTCATAAACCGTAACCCATAGTCTGTTTTTATCTATTTTCAAAACATCTGTTAAAAGCTCCCACGCCCATGTTATAGCTTCTTCCTTGAAGTAATCTCCAAAAGAAAAGTTCCCAAGCATTTCAAAAAACGTTAAATGCCTTGCGGTAATTCCAACATTATCTATGTCTCCAGTCCTGACACATTTTTGACAAGTCGCCATTCTTTTAGAAGGGGGAGTTTCTGCACCAGTAAAGTATTTTTTTAAAGGTGCCATACCTGCTCCAATAAGCAGCAAGCTTTTATCATTCTTTGGAATTAAAGAAAAACTTTGCTCAGTTAAGTGACCCTTACTATTAAAAAATTTTAAATATTCTTTTCTTATGTTGTTTATGGAAAATCTATCTAGTGTATCCATTATTCCTCCGCTTCTTATACGATCATTTATGTTATTAAGAAATTATAATGTATTCTTTCCCACATTGTCAACTATATTTATACCAAACAAGAAAGCGAAGTCAAAAATCTAACTTCGCCTAACTTATTATTGGCAATGCATTCCCTCATCTTCAGGCTCGTAGTTTTCTAATCCTTTGATTACTTTATTAGTTTTTTGTGAATAATCAAACAATGCTGATTTTACTGCCTGTTCAGCTAAAACCGAACAATGCACCTTTACCGCCGGAAGACCTTCTAAAGCTTCAACAACAGCTTTATTTGTAAATTCTACAGCTTCATGAATACTCTTACCTTTTATTAACTCTGTTGCCATGCTTGATGAGGCAATTGCTGAACCACATCCGAATGTTTCAAACTTTACATCCTCTATTATTTCATGGTCATTAATTTTTAAATAAATTTTCATTATGTCTCCGCATTTTGGATTTCCAACCTGACCAACTCCATCTGCATTTTCTATGAATCCCACATTTCTTGGATTTCTGAAATGATCCATTACTTTTTCTGTATACATATTATTCCTCCGCTATTTTAGTTAATACTAATTGCTTTTCTTAAAATCTTCATCATTTTTTATTGGTGATATAGTTCTTAATCTGGCTATTATTTTTTTCATTATTTCCACTGTAAAATCTATGTCTTCCTCTGTTATTTCTTCACTTATAGTAAAACGGATTGAACCATGCGCTGTTCCGTGATCAAGTCCTGTAGCTAAAAGAACATGAGATGGGTCCAACGAACCAGAAGTACATGCAGAACCACTTGATGCTGAAATTCCTTCCATATCCAGTAAAAGCAATATAGATTCGCCTTCAACATATTTGTATGAAAAATTAACATTATTTGGGAGTCTCATAGTTGGATGTCCATTGAGAACAACATCAGGAATACCAGCTTTAATTCCTTCTATCAATTTATTTCTCAAGTAAGTAAGTTTTTCAACATGTTGATTGAAATCTCTTTTTGCTATTTCAACAGCTTTTCCATATCCCACTATATTTTGTACACCTTCAGTTCCGGCTCTTCTTCCGCTTTCCTGACCACCACCATGAATAAAATTATCAATTTTAACGCCTTTTCTTATAAACATGCCACCAACACCTTTTGGTCCGCCAATTTTGTGAGCTGACATTGACATCAAATCAATATGTTGTTTCTTTACATCTATTTTAACACTACCCAAAGCTTGTACTGCATCAGTGTGAAATATAATTCCTTGTTCCTTTGTAATTTCACCGATTTGTTCTATAGGCTGGATAGTACCAATTTCATTATTAGCAAACATTATAGAAATTAAAATTGTTTCAGGTTTTATTGCTTCTTTTAATTGCTCTAAATTTATCATTCCATATTTGTCCACATCAAGGTACGTTGTTTCAAATCCAAACTTCTCCAGATACTCACATGTATGAAGCACTGCATGATGCTCTATTTTAGTAGTTATAATGTGTTTTCCTTTGTTTTTATTATCAAAAGCAACTCCTTTTATAGCCCAATTATCT
>NZ_JAWQJF010000151.1:0-11780 GCF_033447055.1 Sedimentibacter sp. | reverse complement strand
TGTTTCGTCAATTAAAAAAGCCCTCATATTTTAAGAGAGCTTTTAATCAAAATACTTTTTTCTATAAACTTATTCTTTTGGTCTCACAAATTTTTACTTGAACTCTCTGTCAAGTATTTCAGTAATTTGTTCTTTTGACTGAATACTTGGTGTTGCAGTAACAACTTTGCCATTCTTATAGTATATAGTAAATGGAAGTCCCCTAAAATTACGACATTCAGGTAATTTTCTAATGATACCGGCTTCAGGATTATCGAATTCCATATCATAGAATACTACATCCTTGTATTGGTCTTCGAGTATTTCCATAGCCCCATACACAGGAATACACATAGGACCCATACGGCCGCAGCATACCATTACATTTTCGTTCTCTTTTATTATTTTCTCCAGTTCGCTGGCAGTTTCCAAATGTTTCAAATTTGTATTAAGCATATTAAATCTCCTTTTTTCATATATATATTTTTAATATTTAAAATCATTCACTTTATTTGCAAATATTTAAAAATCTTATTAAATTCTAATATATTATAGATAAAAGCATAAAGCGTGACTGTAACAAAGTCACATTATTATTAACAATTAATAATATCTTTATCCCAGTTTATCCCCTTTATCTACCTTACGTTCAGGTTGAATGAGAACAACTCCGTCTTTTGAATATGTACCAAGTATTAAAACTTCTGATATAAAATCACCAATTTGCCTTGGAGGAAAATTTACAACCCCCAAAACTTGCTTTCCTATTAAATTGTCTGTTGTATATAGCTCTGTTATTTGAGCACTGGATTTTTTTATGCCAATTTCATCTCCAAAATTAACCCACAGCTTAAAAGCAGGATGTCTTGCCTTTTCAAATATTTCTGCTTTTACTATCTCCCCTACTCTAATATCAAATTTTACAAAATCATCAAAAGTAACCATAACTTTTTCACCTCTTGTATTTAATTACCTTTATATCCCTTTTACCAAGCAGTTTTATTATATCATATTATCATCAAAATACTAATAATTTGTATAGAATACAAAAATAATTTATCTTTCTTTCGAATTACAAAAATAGTTGCTACGCAACTCCCACTATTAGGACCTATGTCACCTTAACGGCAAGGACGTCCCGTCCTTTACAATCCTCGTTTTTTATATAATAGGAAGAGAACTTTCCTTTTATATAAAAAACGCCATAGATATACTACAGCGTCATTGAATTTAATTGAAAATAGTTTTATTCCCCCGCCATAATCATTATAGTTATTTGTGTCTCATACTCTTCATATTCACTGGTTTCACCTATATCAAAATTGTAGGTATATGAGCCAATTTTCCCAAAAGAAGTAAAACCAGAATCAAAATTACTTTCTGCTGTTACTTCAACCTTTGTCAGCACTTCGCGGTAAAAATCTGCAACCTTTTTAAAGTCATCCTTTGATAGAGCTATTATTGTATAACTTCCTTCAGTTTCCACCGCTGTCAAGATATAACTGCCTTCATATAGTGGAAAAACATCCGAAGGATAGCTTTCAGGGAGACTGGCACTTTCACCTATTAGATCTGCTGTGTCCATATTAACATGTGGATTTTCGTTGTTCTCCGGTTCAGAGGTATACGATGTAGTTTCATCTTCTTGTTTATCCTGTACAGCGGATGCTGCGTCTTCTGGTTTATCTGAATCTTTTTCATCTCCCGAGCAAGCTGTAAACGGGATGTATAAACAAATAACAATCAAAAGAACCAAGAACATCTTGTGCTTTTTTTGCATGATAACCCCTTCTTTCTTAATCAAATTTTTTTACAATTCCAACTTATTATACTCATGTGTTAAGTTTTTTTATTCAGCCGGTATAAAGATGATTTGGACCATAGTATTCTCTGTCCCGCCCATTTGATTTTTCGTTGCAAGGACACTAATCTGATAACCGTCCGATTCGCCGTTAAAGGCAACCATGCCTCCCATTTCAATTACTTCCAAATCATAAATATGCTGCAATGCTGCTTCGTAGTAGGCTTTGACATCGTCCACGGTCAAGTCGGTTTTCATTTCTTGCCCATAAAATCACCCTTTCGCGTATTTTTTTGATTTTTATATATTCTGTTATTCATTTACCCCCTGCAATGATTTTTAATCACATAACTGCAATAAAGAATATGGAAATATGCTGCATTACAAGAAGTATAGTTTTACAAAAAAGACGAACTATATCTATTGAAAGTCCGTCTCTATTATAAATTGTTATTTAAGCATTAATGTCCTTATGGATTTTAATATTTGCCGCAAAGCATTCTAATTTATGACTGTATTATCACTTGTTTTTTCTTGCCAGTGGATCGGTTATCATCTCATAGCCCCCCATGCTGGCCACAGTTATTAAAATCGCGTTAATAATCATTAAAACAATATCCTCTACTTGATTTCCGTTCCTGGCAAAAATGAAGGTAAGAATCAAAGCAATTATAAAACTGTAAAGTCTAACAAAAGAATCTCCCAATTTATTTTTCACAATAAATTTAGTAAACTGTACAATTAACATAACAGAACCAGTTAAGCCAGCAAATGTTGTTAAGATATCCATGCCCATAAAATCGTTAAACATATAATACCTCCCTGTTTATACATTTGATAAATTATATGCTACAATTCATATTATTATGAAATTTCCAGCATTTTATTAATTTCAGCCCTGCAGGAAAATGACATGTCAATTAAATCATATTCTTTGCTTGACTATACATCCCTTTTTATTATTTTGGTATAATAATGTATTTTATTATGTAATTAATTTCACTTTAATACTTTCGAATTTAATGAAAGAAAGCCCTAATCAATTGTGATAAGGGCTTTCTATTAATTGTATGTCAGCTGCATAGAGTTGTTAGCATTGCGGATACCATCCTATTGTTGCATAGGGTATTAAAAATTCAACAATGCCGGTGGAATATGGAGCAATATCGTATTGCCGATAGTAAATTACCATTCCCTGGGGAGTAAGGTAAAAACTATTTTGATTAAAATTCTTCAAGATCAAGCTTTTATAGTCATCAAAATAAATATTAGGGTTTTGTTCTAAATTATATTCTGCTTGCTTTGTTATTTCTTCAGTAAGTAAATGCCTGTAATTTGTGCCAGGTGTGAAAAAACTATAAAGGGGTAGCTGCATACCGCTGCATAACTCCCAAGTATCTGAGCTTCTTATCGTATTTCCGTGAGCCCCTCCAGTGAATTCGTATTTGTCAACATATGCACTTAAAAAACAATTTTCATCATAAGTTACTGTATATTCCATATAGGCTTCATATGGATTAAACGGAAAACCATTGGTCTGTGAGTATTTATAATTATTAACAGCTTGTTGGTACAAACAATCAGCGTATCTTATATATTCACTGACACTCATAGCTATTTGATTATTGATGAGCCATTCTGCTTTCGGATTATATTTCATGCTTATTACCGGATATTTAATAGTAAATTTCAGCACTTCAATGCTATTATAATCAAATGTCTGCTCAATTTTCTTCATATTAATGTTTGCCTTGTAGCAGTAGTCTTTGTTCATTTATATCCCTCCTGCATTTATAATATGTATAAAATTCATAAGGGTACAAAAAATAAAATTTACGGGGACGGAAATTTACGGGGACGGTCCTTTTTTAGGTCCGCTTAAAAAGGACCGTCCCCATAGAAACCCACTGTTTTATTTTACTTACGGAATTTTGTTTCTTTTTCTTTATTCGAATAAATCTAAATCAACGCTTGCAAATCTATTTGCAGCAATAGTTATCAGTGACTATTTTTCAAATATTACTGAAATCAGCGTAAAACTTCATTTTATGAATTTTAAATATGAAATTTTTCAAACTCTGATTATTGTTGCGTTTATACGAGCGACTATTGTAATTTGCATAATCCTTTTATTTCGATATTATAATTTTTTGCTTAGACGTGAAGAACATGAAGAACGATATAGAAAGCTTATTGTGATTAATTCAAATGTTAAAAGTGAAATTTATTTTATGAATAAGAATAATATTCAAATTGAAGATGTCATGAAAAAAGCATATTATTTATACAAATCATTGTTAGCAGAAGAATACACTGAAAAGTTAAAAGAAACTTCCCTGGATGTAGCCAAAGAAGTACACGAAATTAAAAAAGATTATATAAGCATAATAAGAGGATTAGAAGAAATATTTGATGACAAAACAGATAATGTACAAATGAATATTAAAGATTTGATTAATATTGTAGTTGATGAAGTTAAAGAATTTATTAGGTGTAACAAGTTGAAAATTCATGTTGATTTTAAAATTCATGTAAATTTTAACGTTACAAATCATTACTATCTTGTTACTATCTTAAGAAATTTAATATATAACAGCATTGAAGCAATTGAAACTAATAAAAGCGGATATATATGTATTGATATTCAAAAGCAACGTGAATTTTGTATATTATCAATATCTGATAATGGAGCAGGAATTAATGCAGAAAATATGGATTATATATTTAATGCTGGGTTTTCTACGAAATTTAAAGAAGAAACGGGAGATATCTGCCGAGGAATTGGTTTAGCCCATGTAAAAGGTATCGTGGAAGAAATATTTGCAGGTACAATTGCAGTTGAATCTGAAGTTGGAATAGGTACAAAATTTACTGTTAAACTAATTGAAGAAGATACGGAGCGTGATTTAAAATGAAATTTTATATCGTTGATGATGATATAAGTGTAATTAGAATATTGAGCAATATTATTGAAAAAAATAATTCTTTTGAAGTAATAGGAAATGCCGTTAATGGAGAAATCGCTTTTCACGAAATCATGATTATGAAACCAGATATTGTACTGGTGGATTTATTAATGCCAATCATGGATGGAAATATTCTTGTAAAGAATCTTAAAGAAATTTTCCCACAACTTCCAATTATTATGATATCTCAAGTTATGGACAACCAGCTTCGCTCAGAATCATATGAAGCTGGTATTGAATTTTTTATCACAAAGCCAATTAATAAAATTGAAGTTGAAAAAATAATTACAAAAGTGGCAAAACAAATTGAATTAAACAATACTTTATCTAATATTAAAAAAATATTTCAAACCACCGACAATCAAAGTAAAGACCAAAATATACAATATGTTAGTAAAATAAAAAATATTTTAGGTACTTTAGGAATGCTTGGAGAAAAGGGCACAAGTGATATCATTGAAATAACCCTCACCCTCCTTGAAAAAAACATTAGTTTTTCAGATTATAATTTTGCTTCCTCAGAAAACAAACTTGGTGATAGTGCTCAAATTGTAAAACAGAGAATGCGCAGAGCAATAAAAAGTGGGCTGACTAATATTGCAACCTTGGGAGTTCAAGACTACAGCAATGATATATTTCATATGTATGGCGGTATTCTTTTTGATTTTTCAAATGTTAAAGCTGAAATGGATTTTATTCATGGCAAAAATAGTAACGGAGGGAAAGTTTCTCTTAATAAATTTTTTGAAGGACTTATTTATATATGCCAGACAGAGTAATTTGTTTATTAAAACTAAAAATTATTATTTTATAAGGGTTGCAGTGTTATGTAAAGTTCATTATGAATGTTGTACCACTTATAAAAGCAAGTGAATATATAATAGATAAAAAATATTTTATTTTTTATCTATTTTTTTATGATTATTATTGATTTTTTTTGAAAACAATATTTATATTTATTTGGCAATGAGTTTGATGTTGTATACATCTATTAGTAAGAAAGTTATAATAACAACTTTAAAATAAAAACAAACTAAAGGAGAATCAAAATGGCAGTGAATTTGAAAGGAAGAAGTTTTTTAACATTAATGGATTTTACACCGGAAGAAATCAGGTACATGTTGGATTTATCACATGATTTAAAAGCAAAAAAAAGATCGGGAATATTTAATTATGGATTAAGAGGCAAAAATATTGTACTGTTGTTCGAGAAAACGTCTACAAGAACAAGATGCGCATTTGAAGTAGCAGCATTAGAAGAAGGAGCACATGTTACATTCTTGGATTCAAACAGTTCACAGATGGGTAAAAAGGAAACTTTGGAAGATACAGCAAAAGTACTCGGTAGATTCTATGATGGAATTGAATATAGAGGTTACAAACAACAAGTAGTTGAGGATTTAGCAAAGTATTCTGGAGTACCTGTATTTAACGGTTTAACTGATATTGATCATCCAACACAAATACTAGCTGATTTATTAACAATAGAAGAACATGTTGCAAAACCATTGAACAAAATAAAAGTAGTGTTCGCAGGAGATATTAGGAACAACATGTCATATGCATGGATGTATGGCTGTGCTAAAATGGGAATGCATTTTGTTGCATTTGGACCAAAAGAATTGATGAGACAAATAGATAAAGATGTGTTAAGAAGAGCAAATGAAGTAGCTGAACATACAGGAGCAACAATTGAAATATCAGATAGTGTAGAAGCAGTAAAAGGTGCTGATGTTATATACACGGACGTATGGGCATCAATGGGAGAAGAAGCACAGATACCAGAAAAAGTAAAAATGTTGACACCATTTAAAGTAACGATGGATTTGTTAAAAGCAACAGGAAATGATGACGTAATATTCATGCACTGCCTACCGGCATTCCATGATTTTGAAACAAAAATGGCAAAATCACAAATGGAATTAGGCTTTGACATAAGAGAAGTTACAGATGAAGTATTCAGAAGCAAACACTCGGTAGTATTTGATGAAGCTGAAAACAGAATGCATACAATTAAAGCTGTAATGGTAGCTACAATATAATACAATTTTAGAAATTTTGAAAGGATTAACAATATGAGACCTAAAAGAGTAGTGATAGCATTAGGCGGAAACGCATTAGAAGATAAAAATCTTCCTTCAACGGCAGATTCACAATTAGAAGTAGTAAAAAAAACTAGCGAATATATCGCAGAAATAAGCTGTGCAGGATATGAGATAGCAATAGTACATGGAAATGGGCCACAAGTAGGTAGAATACTGTTAGCATCAGAAGCAGCTGCAAATGTAACACCTGCTATGCCATTTGATGTATGTGGAGCAATGAGCCAAGGATATATAGGATATCACATACAGCAAGGACTAAAACTTGCACTAGCAAAAAGAAACAGAATATTGCCAGTAGTAAGCGTAGTAACACAGATGGTAGTAGATAAAGAGGATAAAGCATTCCAAAATCCTACAAAACCAATAGGACCATTTTATACAGAAGAAGATGCAAAAAAATTAGAAGAAGAAAAAGGATATGCAGTAAAAGAAGATGCCGGAAGAGGATGGAGAAGAGTAGTACCATCGCCAATACCAAAGAGAATAGTAGAAATAGACACAATAAAAACTTTGTGGAATACAACAATATCAATAGCTTGCGGTGGCGGAGGTATCCCGGTAATAGAAAAAGAAGATGGTTCATTAGAAGGAATTGCAGCAGTAATAGACAAGGATTTTGCAGCTGAAAGATTAGCAGAAGATATGGACGCAGATATACTGATGATACTTACAGAAGTTGAAAAAGTATCAATAAACTTTAAGAAACCAAATCAAGAAGACTTATCAAAATTAACAATAGAACAAGCAGAGAAATATATAGGAGAAGGTCATTTTGCACCAGGTAGCATGCTTCCAAAAGTAATGGCAGCAGTAAATTTTGCAAAATCAAGACCAGGAAGAAAAGCAATAATTACATCTCTTTATAAAGCTACAGAAGCTTTAGACGACAAATGCGGTACTGTAATAGAAGATTAGTTATAAAATATTTGCATATTATTATATTTAAAAAAATCAATATTGATGAGGAGATTCTAATATGGATTTAACATTAATTACAGGAAAAATTGTAGGGTTGATTTGGAGCAAAGGATTGATTTTTCTTTGTTTAGGAGCTGGAATTTATTTTTCAACTATTCTTAAATTTCCCCAAGTTCGATTATTCAAGGATATGGTTAAACTTCTTATTGGAGGTAAAAGTTCTGAAAAAGGGGTTTCTTCTTTACAAGGTTTTGCAATGGCATTAGGTGGACGAGTAGGTATAGGTAATATTGCCGGAGTTGCAACTGCAATATTTTATGGTGGTCCGGGTTCTATATTCTGGATGTGGGTCATTGCGTTTTTAGGTGCAGGCTCCGCCTATGCAGAGTCAGCTCTAGCTCAAGTTTATAAACAAGATATTGGAGATAGTTATCGTGGCGGACCTTCATATTATATTGAAAAAGGGCTTAAAAATAAACCTTTTGCAGTAATCCTCGCAATAGCCATAATAATAGCAAATGGTTTTACAGGCCCTGCTGTCCAATCATTTAATATAGGAGATTCAATTAAAAATGCTTTTGGCATAAATCCTGCATTTACAGGAATTTTCGTTGCTGGATTACTTAGTATAGTTATATTTGGCGGTGTAAAAAGAGTTGGTAAATTTGCAGAATTAGTAGTACCATTTATGGCAATTGCTTATATCGTTGTAGCATTAACTGTTTTGGTAGTAAATATAGAAAAAATACCATCGATGTTTTCGTTGATATTCACTTCTGCTTTTAATCTTAATGCTGGATTGGCAGCAGTCTTTGGAAATGCTATCATGTGGGGAGTAAAAAGAGGTATTTATTCTAATGAAGCGGGTCAAGGTACCGGTGCTCAAGCCGCTGGTGCTGCTGAAGTATCACACCCTGCAAAGCAAGGGCTTGTTCAAGCATTCTCAGTATATGTAGATACTTTATTTGTTTGTACCGCAACAGCAATTATGATACTTTCTACAGGTGCATACAATGTAGCAAATCCCGCTGGTGGATTCTTGGTTGAAAATCTTCCAGGAGTCGGTGTTGGAACTGCTTATACGCAAACTGCTATAAGTACATTGATACCAGGTTTGGGAGCACCATTTATAGCTATATCTGTATTTTTCTTTGCCTTTACCACATTGTTAGCTTTTGCATTTTATGCTGAATCTAACGTTGCATATCTGTTTAAAAATAGTAAAAATCTTAAAACAGTTATTAATATAGTAAGAGTTGCGATTGTAATATTAACATATGTTGGAACAGTTAGAACTTCAGAACTTGCTTGGAATCTTGGAGATATTGGTGTTGGTATGATGGCATGGCTTAATATAATTGCTATTATATTATTGACTAAACCAGCATTAGCGACATTAAAGGATTATGAGGAACAAAAGAAAATGGGTTTGGATCCAGTGTTTATTCCAGATAGATGTGGAATTGAAAATGCAGAAATTTGGGATAGCATAATTGAAAATAATTACCCTCAAGAATTGGCTGCATTAAAAGAAAAAATAAGTGATATAAAGGCCCCTATGGATTATTTAAAATAGACGTGACATTGGGGACGCACTTTAAAGACGTGTGACATTGGGGACGTACATTAAATGTCTCATATAAATATACATTGAGGCAATTAGTATACGTCCCCAGTATTTCTCTTAAATGCATTTTTTATAAAATAAAGTATAAAAAACAATCAGAGACATCAACGAACCTAGTTTTTTCTGAAATCTTTTTCGATGTCTTCAAATAAATTTTCAAACTCTGCCGGATTTCCAGAGATTTTATATTTATGTTCAGCCGCCGGAAATGTCCCTTCCTTTACTTCTTTAATATATTGAGCAAACCCTTGAGTTGCAACACCTGCTATGTCGGCAAACCTTTTTGCAAACTTAGGTATAAAAGCTTCATACATGCCTAAAGCATCTCCTATTACTAATACTTGACCATTTGTGTCAGCGCCTGCACCATAACAATGCCTGCTTGAGTAATAGCCTTAATTTTATCCGCTACTGCTACACCACCTTCTAGTTTAATACCATCAACATCTGCCTCTCCCTACAAAGCCCATCTCTCTTATATTATACCGAACATAATAAACCCTATTGTATTAATAGAAAAATTAGCACACATATGTACTATCCATGAATTATAAATATTTTTATATTTTTCATTAAGATAATTGAAAAATAATCCAGTTGCAAACAGTCCAGCAATAAATACTACATATATTATTATATTAAACCAATTTGCTAAAATAGATACATGATAAATGGAAAATGCTAACGCACTTAATCCATAGGAATAAAATTTTGACGAACTTTTATTTAACGTTAAAAATCCAAATCCTCGGAAAAACAACTCTTCTAGCAGTGAATTAACAAATGAAATATACAGAGCTACAAATATAAAATTATCCTTATTAACATTTAAATTATTTCCAAGTTGTAAAGCAATATTATCTAGGTTAATGAATCCCTTTAGTACATATTATCCTGCTAATATAAAAAGAATACACCTGTTCCCAATGCTACTGAAATAAGAACTTGTCTTTTATCTCTAACAATAAAATATTCTTTAAACTTGACATCTTTATCAAATGCACAGTAAATTATAGGAAGCACTGCAAACAAAAATATTTTATATATTGATTTAAGTATATATACCGGCTTTATATATGTCTCTATTATATACATTAATATACATGAAAATATTATAATACAGGTAATTGCCGTATTTTTACTTTTTTCTTTCATATTTAGTCATCCCTTCTATAGGGACGGTCCTTTTCAAGTCAGCTGCCAAGGACCGTCCCCACAAATCACATAAACCATTATACCACGAAAATGTAAACTTCTGCTTCTCTTTTTTACATAGAATTTTATGCTATTTTACTTCTACCATGTAATCACCTTACAAACATACAATATAATTGCATTAACTAATAATTTATTTAAACAGAAACATTCTCAAAAATGAAAGACTTTATGATAATCAGTATACAAGGAAAGCAGAAAAATTATAAGGAGGACTAAGCTATGGGCATGTCACATGATGAATTTAAAACTGCATTTTTAAGGGATCAGGCAGAAAGAAAAAGAAAAGACGAAAGAGAGTATGACAACTACTTTTCAATTGTAGTGTACAAAATGAAAAAAAGCAAAATAAATACATGGAAAAGAAATCAAAACTTAAATATTTCCTATAACTCCGAATTATGAATTATATGGGGACGGTCCTTTTTAGATTCTGCTTACATATCAGCTTAAAAAGGACCGTCCCCGTCATCATGGGTTAGTACTTTCCATAATGAACCTTTGAATTATCAATATCATTTTCATTATAAGAATTTCTGATTTCATTTTTATAGCCAACCGCTATTATACAAAGAACTCCATAATTTTCAGGTATATTTAATACCTTTCTAACTTCGGTTTCAGCATTGTCAAAATCGCTAAATCTTTTTCTCATTTGTATCCAAACCGTTCCCAAACCTAGATCCTCTGCCTCTAGTTGTATATAAGAAGCTGCAATTGAAGCATCTTCTATCCACACATCACTTTTTTCTCTATCACCAATTACAACAATTGCACAAGGTGCTGTTTCAAGTCCAATAATACCTTTATTTTTACAAGCCTTTAATTTCAGAATTGTATCTCTATCATCAATTACTATAAATTCAACCGGTTTCTTATTCTTTGATGAAGGAGCTAACAATCCTGCTTTAATTAATTTTTGAATTAATTCATTCTCTAGCTTTTCTTTTTTAAATACTCTAATAGATCTTCTCTTCATTAATAAGTCCAATAAATTAAATTCCATATCTACCTCCATCATTATTTATCATTAGTAACATCACCATTTCCGCTGACTGGTATTACATCACCTGTCCCGCATACACCCTTACGTCTGCTGATAAATTTTTAGTTATCTTTTACCAAACTATATTATAAATTATACGTTATGTGATTATACCATGTAATCA
>NZ_JAWQJF010000150.1:0-11924 GCF_033447055.1 Sedimentibacter sp. | reverse complement strand
TGGGCTTATAGCTCAGGTGGTTAGAGCGCACGCCTGATAAGCGTGAGGTCGATGGTTCGAGTCCATCTAAGCCCACCATTATCCACAATATTATATTGTGGGCCTTTAGCTCAGTTGGTTAGAGCGCCCGGCTCATAACCGGTAGGTCCAAGGTTCGAGTCCTTGAAGGCCCACCATATGCCCAGATAGCTCAGTCGGTAGAGCAGGAGACTGAAAATCTCCGTGTCCGTGGTTCGATTCCGCGTTTGGGCACCAATTATAAAAGGCTACTTCGAAATAAGATATAATTCTATTTCGAAGTAGCCTTTTTAATACATATATATTTTACAAAATAAATTGATAATTTTTAAATTCAGGATTTATAATAAATTTAAAATATTGAAGTTATAATACTTTTTACAATATTTTTAATATTTTCATAATAAATATAAAATATTGAAGTTATAATACTTTTTATAATATTTTTAATATTTTTATAATAAATTTAAAATATTGAAGTTATAATACTTTTTACAATATTTTTAATATTTTCATAATAAATTTTATCATTTAATTTAATAGGAACCAAATTTTTTTTAATTCCTTCTATAGCTGTATAGCTTATAATTTTGTATTCATTATTATTAACGTAATAAAATTCGCTGATATTATTATCTTTGTAAAAACCTACCGGAATATTGATTTCCATTGTTTGCGTATTGATTTTTAAGTCAAGATCAAAATTTATACCTTGATGAATGTAATTGTTTTTTAAACTAGATATAATATATAATTTACAAATCAATGAATTTTTTTTTATAATAAAGTCATGATTGTTTATTTTCACTATAAGGTTATTGAAATACCAAATATCATCATACAGATTAAAAATACTGTTTAATAATATTGGAAGATTAAATACATCTTCATAGTTGTGCTGCATTATTAAATAAGAAAATTCTTTTCTGGGTTCAATTTTATAAGCTTCGTATAAAACTATAACATCTTCTCCTCCTAATGTATCATTTCTTTTAATATTGAAATATTCTTCAATAGTTTTTAACTTTAAATCAGTAATTTGAATTTTGTTTCGTAGCTGACGCATGTAATTGTATAGATCTATTTTAATAAAACAATCAAAATCAATATCTATATTATGCTTCTGTGTTTTATTGACTAAAAAAGGAATATCAAAAATGTTTCCATTATATGTAATTACATATTTTTTTGATTTAATTAAATCTTTCAATAACTTAAGTGCTTCAGGCTCGTCTACTTTATATTGACAAAAAATTTGATATATTTTATATTTGCCTGATTCATAAAGCAAGACAGTAATAGAAATTATATCAGAGAATTGTCTAGAAAGTCCTGTTGTTTCTATGTCAAGAAAAAATGATTCTTTCAATAATTCATTTATATTTTTGTCATTAGATATAGTTTCTACTTCATTGTTATTTACTATCATTTATTCTCCCTGTGAAATTTGTCGTAATAAAATTATTTTGATTTATCTCCTAATATTTGGTAAGATATTAAGAGGTGTATTATGTATATAATAATTTCTATATTTGCAGCTTATGCGATGGGAATAATATCATATGAACTTGGGTTCTTCAATTATTTATTCACTGCTGTTTTTGTTTTACTCATTTACAATGGGTTAATCTCTAAAAAATTTATATATAATATTGTAATAATTGCTTTTCTTTTACTTTCTTTCATTAACTGTAATTATAATTCAAAATCAGTTTTAGCACAACATATTAATGAAAATATACAATTAACCGCTAAAATTAAAAGCCAAAATAAGACTGAAGGAAATTCTTATTTTAGCAGTTACAATGCAGTTGTAACTAGTATAAACGGCAATAAACTTAAAAATGAGGAGCAAACTATAATATACACGGGTAAAAAAGAAAAAGTAGAAGAAAACAGCATTATTATAATAAAAGGAAATGTAGCTGATACTAATATTAGCAAAAATAAATTATTATTTAATTATAAAAGTTATTTAAGATCAAAAAAAATTCATGTTACTATTTTTGCTGAGGGTTCTATTGATTTTATTAGTGAGAAATATTCGGCTTTTAATGAAGTATCTATAAAATTCAGAAAATATGCTGAAAATACATTTTACAAAAATTTAAATGAAAAAAACGCAGATATTATTTTATCCATAATCTTAGGAGATGTGGATTATTTAGATGAAGATTTGTATGACAATATTAAAGAAATGGGATTAGCACACATTTTTGCTGTTTCTGGCACTCATATAGTTCTAATGTATGGATTCTTGCTCACAGTGCTTAAAGTAGTCGGATTAAGCCGAAGAGTGAGCTGGGTGGCAACATGGGGATTAATATGGTTTTATGGATTTTTAATTGGGTTTCCATTGTCAGTTATGAGGACTCTTGTTATGTTTACTTTATTGTTTGGGTCTGAGGTTTTATACAGAAAATACAGCTCCTTAAATGCTATAGGTTTGGCAGCCTTAATATTGACTATCTACAATCCGTATTGGATTTTTGATGCAGGATTTTTATTATCATTTTCAGCTGCATTAAGTTTTATTATTTACAATAAGTATATTGCAAAAAATATAATCACTGACAACATTATTGTAAGAAGTATTTGTATGTATTTGTTTTTACAGATATTCACATTGCCTGTAATTGCATATTACTTTAATTACGTTCCTGTAATGGGCATTATTTATAATTTGCTGCTCCTTCCTATATTTACTGTAATTCTCATGTATGGTTTCATATTATTGATTTTAAACGGGTTATGTTCTATTTTATTAATAGTACCATTTAGAATTTTTAATTACATAATAACAAGTTTAAGATACATTTTATATTTATCTGACGAGTTTGCTTTTAATGGTATGACAGTTGAAACAATGTCAATGTACAGCATCATATTTTTTTACATTGTTGTGTTTTTTGTGATATACTTATACAACAATAAAGCTTCATGCATAAGAAAATATGGTTTTATAACTTTAACTTGTTTTTATGCTGTTACTTATGTTGCAGTTCCTATGTCAGATGACAGTTTGTATTTTAATGTTGCAGATGCAGGTCAAGGATTGTTTACAACAGTTAAGTATAAAGATGTTGACATAATAATTGATTGCGGAAGCACAAGCAGCAATAATTTTGGAGAATACACCGTTGTTCCTTATCTGACTAAGAGGGGAACAAACGAAGTTGACGGGGTATTTATCAGTCATTGGGATAAGGATCATTATTCCGGTTTAAATGATTTGATAAACAGTCATATTGAAATAAAAAACATATTTGCATCTTCACAAAATGATGAAATAAATAAAAATATTAAAATAATTAATAAAGATGGCTATATAAAAATTGATGGCAGCTTCAATATTAAAATATTATGGCCTGATGAAAATTATATTTCTCAAAGCAAGAATAATTCATCCCTTGTTTTATTGCTTAAGTATAAAAACAAAAGCATTTTGCTCCCAGGTGATATTGAAGAAAATGTTGAAAATTTAATTTTTCAGAATCTTAAGCATGCAAATATATTGATTGCACCTCATCATGGAAGCAAGACATCATCATCAGAAGGATTTGTAGAAGCTGTAAAGCCTAAAATTGCAGTTTTGAGCTATGGGAAAAATAATTACGGAATTCCGTCAGAACAAGTTCTTGCGAGATATGAAAAAGTTAAAAGCACAATTATTTCGACTTACGAACAAGGAGAAATAAATTTTATTTTAAAAGATGATGAAATATATTATAATACATATACAAATGAAAAATCCGATAATTATTATAAATTATATTTTGTATGGATATTCCCAAAACTTTTCATATTTTGCATTTTGCTCGTATGGATAATGGGATATAAAAAAGAGGAGTGTTATGAGCTACAAAATAATAAAAGATTTAATTGAAAAAAAGAAAGTTCCAAATTGTTTACTGTTTTTCGGTACTGAAGAATTTTACATAGACGATGCAGTAAAACTTGCAAAAAATAAATATGTTGATAAGAGTTATGAAAACATGAATTATATGGAATTTGAAAAGCTTGAAAACAACTTTGTTGAATTTTATGAATTTATTACTACATTTCCTTTTATGTCTGAAAAGAAACTGTGCGTTGTTAAAGATGCAGGATTTTTGACGTCTTCCGGAAGCTTGAACAAAAAGGAAGAGGACCAAATAATGAATTTTATTGATAAAGATTATGACACCTGCATTATGGTGTTTCTTATTAAGGAAGGAAAACCTGACTCTAGAAAAAGAATAATAAAAAAATTAAAGGATACAAAATCAATTTTTGAAATAAATAAATTAAATGAAGATGAATTGTCTAAATATATTTTGAATAGATTTAAGAATTATAATTTAGCAATAAGCATGAAAGATGCAGATTATATGGCAAATAACTGCGGTTATCTGGAATATGAAAGCATCGTGAGCCTTTATCATGTAAATAATGAAATTGATAAAATAGCTTTATACGAAAAAAACACAAAGAATGTTTCATTGGATGATATTGATAAGCTTATGATTAAATCCGTTGAAAGCAATATTTTTAAGTTGGTAGATTTTATATGTGAAGGCAATAAGAAAAAAGCTTTCGAAATTCTGGAGGAAATGTTGGTAAACAACACCCCTGAGCAATTTATTATTCATATGATTGCAAGACAGTACAGAATGCTTTACCAATATATATTACTTCAAAAGAAAGGATATAACTTCAGCGATATAATCAGTAGAATGAAATTAAAAAATTTTGTAGCTACAAAGCTGTCTAAACAATCCAAAAGTTTAAATCTAAAACAAATTGAAATTTATATGGAAAAGTTTCTTGAAATCGATAGGAAAATCAAGACAGGGGAAATTGACAACAGGATTGGTCTAGAAATAATTACAAACGGAATAATTAAGTAGTAAAAAAGTTGCTCCGCAATTCCCATTCACTGCGTTCAGGATGACACAAATAAGGTTTGTCAATAGTCCGAGAGTTGCTACTCAACTCCCGCTAGGGAGACCTATATAAACCTATATAATAGGGAGTAGCTTTCTTATTATAATGAATAAAGTAGCATAAAATAAAAAAGACCAACCGGTCTTTTAAATTATGCTACTTTATTTAATTTAAGAGTCATTCTACTTACTTTTCTGGCCGCTGCATTTTTGTGAATTGAATTTTTTGCAGCTGCTTGATATAATTTTTTCTCACATATTGTTAAGTATTCTTTAGCTTTTTCATAGTTGCCTTCAGCCAATGCTACTTCAAATTTCTTAATATATGTTTTGATTTCAGACTTTCTGCTCTTGTTTACTTCAGTTTTTTTGTTTATAACTAAAATTCTTTTTTTTGCAGATTTAATATTTGCCAAAATCTTCACCTCCTTTAAATAGTCTTATTTAAAATGCTCATAATATTTTAGCACATTATATATATAAGTGACAATATTTTTGACAGCATACCAATTATACAGGTAAATTTAACAAAAATCAAGTGTAAAGAATAAAAAAATGAAAAAATTCAATAATAAATTTGATATACATAATATTATATATAAATTTATTTAAATTTCAAGATATTTTTTACATATTAATTTTTTGTATATTAAATATGAAGATAAATTGATTTATTCAGGAGGAAATGATGTACAGAACAGATTTAGCTTATGAAGCGAATGAGTCGCTTAAGCAAAAAATTGAAGGAATAAAGATTGGAACAAAAAACTACAGCCACGGGGAAGTAGTTGAAATGGAAATTTTGGATGACTATGCAGAAAAAACAGTGGGAAAGAAAAAAGGAAAGTATGTTACTTATGAAACAAAAAGCCTTAAAAGTCTTACTGATGAATCAAGAGATGAAGTTATTTCAATAATTTCTCAAGCAATCAAGGATGTATCAGGACTGAAAAGAGAAAAAATTCTTGTTGTAGGGCTTGGAAACAGAAATATAACAGCTGATGCACTGGGACCAAGAACTTTGGATAAAATAAAAGTTACGAGGCAATATTTTAAAGCATATAACAAAGATTTTGATGAAGATTTCAATGAAGTAAGTATTTTGGAGCCAGGTGTTTTAGGTACCACAGGAATAGAAACCATTAATACAATTATAGGGGTAGTTGAAAAGATTAAACCAACTCTTCTTATTATAATAGATGCACTCGCTTCAAGAAAAATGAGAAGGCTTTGTTCAGTTATTCAAATAACAGATGCAGGTATTGAACCAGGCTCTGGAATTGGAAACATGCAAGGTTCTTTAAATAAAGAAAGTATAGGTATAAAAGTAGTTGCAATCGGAATACCCACAGTTGTGGATACAGCAACAATAGTAAATGATACCATAGAAATGATGGAAGAAACTTTAAAGGATAAAACAGATGATGTTGGTCAAATAATGGGAATTTTAAGCGATTTGGAATATGATGAAAAGCATATGTTCATAAAAGAGATATTAAGTCCTATGTATGGTGAATCTATTGTAACACCAAGTGCTGTAGACGAACTTATTGATTCGTTATCTGATATGTTGGCTGAATCGATCAATAAAGCAGTGCATCCGGGATACGAATCAAAATCGTAATGTAATTGTAAAAAATAACAGTGTTATTCAGGAAACAATACACATATACATTAATATATTACTATTGAGAAAGTATGTGGAGTTGAATTATGAAAAGACGAAGAAAAAGTAAAGGTGGAACAAGATTTTATATGGCCATGTCTGTATTTTGCTTGGCAGTACTTTTTATCGGTTACAGTTATGTGTATAATTTATCGGAGAAGAGGAAATCCGGAGAAGGAATTACTACAATCTCTATAAATTATAATGCTGATAAAAATGTTGAAGATGAGGGATTAAGTGCATTAGACAAAGTTATGTCTTACTTCAATATATTCTTGGAAAAAACTTTCAGTGAAAGCGGCGACGAAAGCAGCTTATTAGAAACTATAGATGATGAACCAAAAGAAATATTTAAGACCATTGACAGTAACGATGAACCTAAAACTAAAGATCCATTGCAAATATATGAAAAAAGTGAGTATGATTATTTACAGGATGTACAAAAGGAAGTATATTTGGCTAATAACAGAAAAGAAGATTTTTTTAAGATTATTGAGTCGCCTTCATGCAGAAGCAGCTTTCCTAGGGATATGACGATTGACGCTGCTTCTGTCAATGAAAATTTTAATATAGTTTTGTATCATACTCATGGAACAGAAGCATATTTACCGTATGAAGAATCTAATTATCACACCAAGGATGAAAATTATAATGTAATGGGAATTGGAAACAGAATAGCCACAAACATAAATAATTATGGATTAAACATAATTCATTTAAAGGATTATAATGATTATCCTGATTACAATTCGTCATATGCTAATTCAAATTATGCTGTAAGTCAGGTGCTTTCAGACAGCAAGAAAAATTTAATGATTGATTTACATAGAGATGGTGCAGATGAAGGTTCAAGTTATGAGGAATTTTTATCAAAAGTTAAGACAGTCGAAATAAACGGCATTACTGCAGCAACATGCACATTAGTTATAGGTAATAAAAATGGAAATTTAGAAGAAATAAAAAAAACCGCTCAAACTGTATATGATACGTCCAATGAATTGTATCCCGGCCTTTTTAGAGATATTGTAATAAGAGAAGGGGCGTATTTTAATCAATATCTTTCTGATTACGCCATCTTGATAGAACTGGGAACTACATTAAACAGCATAGAAGAAGCACAGTATTCGGCAGACTTGTTATCTGAAATATTATGTAAATCAATTGAAAAATTAAACAAATAATGCTTTTACATTTACATAATTTTTGATATAATACCCTTACCAGTTAATTAGGGAGGTAGCATTACTTGGATAGAAAAAAATACATAAGAAACTTTTCGATAATCGCTCATATAGATCATGGCAAATCAACTTTAGCAGATAGGTTAATAGAAAATACAGGACTTCTTTCACACAGAGAAATGCAGGAACAAGTATTGGACAACATGGATTTGGAAAGGGAAAGAGGAATAACCATAAAGCTTCAGACTATAAGTCTTTTATACAAAGCTTTAGATGGTTGTGACTACACACTTAATTTAATAGATACTCCAGGTCATGTGGACTTTAATTATGAAGTTTCAAGAAGTTTGGCAGCTTGCGAAGGTGCTGTTCTTGTTGTTGATGCAGCTCAGGGAATTGAAGCTCAAACATTGGCCAATGTTTATCTTGCATTAGATCAAAATTTAGAAATTGTGCCAGTTATAAACAAGATTGACTTGCCGAGTGCAAGACCTGAAGAAATAAAGCAGGAAATTGAAGATGTAATAGGACTTGACTGCGAAAATGCACCTTTAATATCTGCAAAAGATAACATTAATATTGACCAGGTATTAGAATCAATAGTAAATGTTATTCCACCGCCAACAGGAGAAGAAGACGCTCCTCTTAAGGCACTTGTATTTGATTCGTATTATGACAGCTACAGAGGCGTTGTTGCATATATAAGAGTCAAAGAAGGTCAAGTTAAAAAAGGTGATAAAATAAGAATGATGTCAACTGGGAAAACTTTTGATGTCACAGAGGTCGGAGTAGTTTCACCAACACAAAAGCCAGTAGCTGCATTGTTTTCAGGAGATGTGGGATATTTGTGCGCAAGCATGAAAGAAGTTAAGAGCTGCCAGGTTGGTGATACAATAACAAATGACAGTTACCCTGCAAAAGAAGCATTGCCTGGATACAAAAAAGTAACATCAATGGTATTTTGCGGCGTTTATCCTGCTGAAGGTGAAGAATATGGCAGTGTGAGAGATGCTTTGGAAAAATTGCAGGTAAATGATGCTTCACTTACATTTGAGCCTGAAACATCTATTGCATTAGGATTTGGATTCAGATGCGGATTTTTAGGTCTTTTGCACATGGAAATAATTCAAGAAAGACTTGAAAGAGAATTCAATTTAAATATAATTGCCACAACACCAAGCGTAATTTATAAAATTTACAAAACAAATGGCGAGATGATAATTTTACAGAATCCTACAAATATGCCTCCAGTTCAAGAAATAGACTATATGGAGGAACCTATTGTTTCTGCATCTATTATGACTCCTACAGATTATGTTGGAGCAATTATGGAACTGTGCCAAAACCGCAGAGGAATATTTGAAAACATGGAATACATGGAAGCAAAAAGAGTAATATTACACTATAAACTTCCTTTAAATGAAGTTATATATGATTTCTTTGATGCTTTAAAATCTAAAACCCGAGGTTATGCTTCCCTGGATTATGAATTAAGTGGCTATATTCGTTCTGAACTTGTTAAAATGGATATACTTATTAACGGTGAATTGGTAGATGCATTTTCCATTATAGTTCATGAGCAAAAGGCATATGAAAGAGGAAGAGGAATAGTAGAAAGACTGAAAGATGTAATTCCAAGACATTTGTTTGCAGTGCCTCTTCAAGCAGCAATAGGTTCTAAGGTTATAGCAAGAGAAACTGTAAAAGCTCTTAGAAAAGACGTTTTAGCCAAGTGCTATGGCGGCGATATAACAAGAAAGAAAAAACTTCTGGAAAAGCAAAAAGAAGGCAAGAAGCGCATGAGGCAAATAGGCAATGTTGAAGTTCCTCAAGAAGCATTCTTGGCTGTGTTAAAGTTCGACGAAGATTAGAGAGGTGGTAGTGATGAAAAAAGGATTAATTGCATTAATAGTTGTGTTGGTTGTAATAGGGATAATGGCTGCTTCTGTTTTTGGAAGCTACAACTCATTGGTTTCACTAGATGAAAAAGTAAATACTCAATGGGCAAATGTGGAAAGCAAGCTTCAAAGAAGATTTGACTTAATACCAAATTTGGTTGAATCGGTTAAAGGAGCGATGGCGCAGGAAAAAGAAGTTTTTACAGCAATAGCAGACGCCAGAGCAAAAATGGCAGGAGCGCAAGGTACAACACAGAAAGTTGAAGCATCAAATGAATTAGAAGGTGCTTTAGCGAGACTTCTTGTAGTGGTTGAAAATTATCCGGAACTTAAATCAAATGAAAATGTAACTGGTTTAATGGATGAACTTGCCGGAACTGAAAATAGAATATCCACTGAAAGAGACAGATACAATGAAGTAGTAAGCGAATATAATTCAACTATCAGAAAATTTCCTAAGAACATATTAGCAGGAATGTTTGGATTTGAGCAAAGACCATATTTTGAAGCAACTGCTGGTGCAGATGTTGCTCCAGAAGTGAAATTTGATTAATTTTTGGGGAGTGAGATATTTGAAGAAAAACATACTGCCCTTACTTATTGCATTTGTAATTTTAATTACGGGGTCTCTAGCTTACGCAGACGTTGTTTATCCTGAGCCAACTGAAGAATTTTATATTAATGATTTTGCTGATTTAATTGAAGATGAAGTTGAAAACAATATAAGAAAAATAAACTTAAATTATGAAAATACCGAAGAAAAGCCGCAAATTGTGGTTGTGACTGTTCCAGACATGCAAGGTTTGGATGAATATACTTATTCCGTTGAACTTTTTGAAAAATGGAAAATAGGTAATGATGAATATGACAATGGTTTATTGGTTTTTCTTTCATTAGATGAAAGAAAAATTAAAATTGAAGTTGGATATGGGCTTGAAGGTGCAATAACGGATGCAGAATCCGGAAGAATATTGGATGCATCTCTTGATTACCTTTCAGAAGGGGATTATTCCACAGGTTTAGAAAATATTTTTTATCAGCTTGCAAAAAAAGTAAATGAGGAATATGGCTATGATGATGATGTTATTTTTGGAGATATTGATGTTAATGTTGAAGAAGACTACAGCTCAATTGACTTTGGATCAATATTAAAAATTATTATGCTGATTGTAGTGTTGTCAATAATTAGAGGCGGAAGAGGCGGTTCAGGCAGAAGACGCAATAGCTTTTTATTTATACCAGCAATTAACAGATTTGGAAACTTTGGAAGTGGAACTCATATAGGCAGCGGTTTCGGAGGTGGCGGAAGCTTTGGCGGAGGCGGTGGTTCCGGAGGCGGCGGAGCCGGAAGAGGATTTTAGAGCAATTGATAAGCAATAGAAAAAACAAAACTTAGGTTTTTATTAACCTAAGTTTTTTTCATAGAACTAGCCTTAGCTTAATTACCGCTAATCTATAGCTTTATCTACTGCTGCTTATTGTTATGATATTTTTCCCATATAAATAATTTCGTCGGTATCAGCATTTGTAATCAATAAGCCTAATTCTTCCCAATTTGATGAGCCAAGGTATCCAAGCCTATCATCCCAGGTATCATCATATTCATTTTTTGTAACTTGTTCTCCATCCACATAATATTCAACTTCAGAATCAATTAGTTTAAAGCCATCTTGAGAAATATAATCATTTTCATCTTCATCTTCATAATCTAAATCCATATCATAATCTTCGTCTTCATCATATTCATCATTATAATCGTAATTGTTGTAATCTATTTCTGCAGCATCTGTATACAGGTAACCGTAATTAATTAAATTATACAAGCATTCATACATTTTATCCATATTCTCATTATTGCTGTAAGCTACACTTAATTGTGCGAAAAAATCTAATATTTCTTGATTTTTTACATCATAAGTAACTTTATCTTTTGTATAAAGCATTTCTTTCCAATCTCCGCTTTCATTTGTTATAGTTATTTTCATTTCAAATCCCCCTTATATACTATTTGTAAAATATATTATGCATTTTAATTTTTATAATAAATATATATATTTTTTTTCATTTAAATATTATAAGATTAAATATATTTAGATTTAATATGAAAAAAATGTCGTTTTAATGAAATCAACTTAAAGGTTTTATAAAATCCGAATTATATATTTTATTAAATCAAACTTTATAATAATTATAATATAATAATGAAATACTATTAATAGTTAATAAATAAAAAAAT
>NZ_JAWQJF010000149.1:0-8959 GCF_033447055.1 Sedimentibacter sp. | reverse complement strand
GTTCTTGTAAATGTTGCAGGCATACAAACAGTAACTACTATAGAAGATTTTCCAGAAGATAAATGGGATTTCATGATGAATTTAATGCTGACAGCTCCATTTTTATTAACAAAATACGTATGGCCTACAATGAAAGAACAAGGCTGGGGAAGAATTATAAACTTGAATTCAATTCATGGTTTAGTAGCTTCAGAATTTAAAGTTGCCTATGTTTCTGCTAAACACGGCCTTGGAGGACTGACAAAAGTTGCTGCTTTAGAAGGTGCTAAATATGGTATCACTGTAAATTCAATTTGTCCTTCTTATGTAAGAACACCATTAGTAGATAAACAAATTGCTGATCAAGCAAAAACTCACGGAATACCAGAAGATCAGGTTATTTCTGATATTATGCTCCAAAAAGCTGCTGTTAAAAAATTGTTAGATCCTAAGGATGTTGGAGAAGTTGCCAAATTTCTATGTTCAGATACAGGATCTTTTATTACAGGTTCCATGTTCACTATTGATTGTGGATGGACTTGCGCATAATACCTTTAGGAGTGCAGCTTTAGAATTTAAACTAAAGCTGCCTCAACATAATAATAAAATACAAAAATAGGAGGAAAATTTATGTTTGGAATTATTTTAGGATTAGTATTATTGATGTTTTTAGCTTACAGAGGCTACTCGATTCTTTGGGTGGCTCCAGTCTGTGCCTTGGTTGTAGGATTAACAGGTGGTCTTGGTCCACTTGAAATGTACAAAGATACTTATATGACAGGTCTTGCTGGTTACGTTAAATCATGGTTTCCTGTATTCATGCTGGGAGCAATTTTTGGTCATTTAATGGATTACACAGGTGCAGCTAAATCAATAGCTCATTGGCTTACTAAGACTCTAGGACCTAAAAGAGCAATTATCGGTGTTGTAGTAGGTTGCGGAGTATTGACATACGGTGGCATCAGCTTGTTTGTCGTTGTATTTGCAATGTATCCATTGGCATTGGAACTGTTTAGAGAAGCTAATATTACAAGAAAGTTAATTCCTGGAGCTATAGCTCTTGGCTCATTTACTTTCACAATGACAGCAATTCCTGGCACTCCACAAATTCAGAATATAATTCCTACTAAATATTATGGAACTACTGCAACAGCAGCGCCTATAATGGGTATTGTTGCAGCACTGTTTATGTTTATATTAGGAGTTTTGTGGCTTCAATACAGAGAGAGAAAATTCACTGCTGCAGGTGATGTGTTTACAGAACCAAAGAATAAAGAAGCTGTAGAAGTTGACTACAGCGCTTTGCCAAATCCATTTTTATCTTTTCTCCCATTAGTTACTGTTATAGTAACAATGAACGTATTCAATTGGGATATTATTATAGCTTTATTATGTGGTATTATATTATCAATGATTATAAGCTACAATAAATATCAAGGATTTACTAAATCAATAAGCAATGGTGCAGTTGGTTCCATAACGGCAATATTAAATACTGCAGCAGCAGTTGGATTTGGTACAGTTGTAAAGTCTGTTCCAGGTTTTGCAGCTCTTACAAAATTACTTCTTAATGTACCAGGTACTCCATTGATTTCTGAAGCTGTAGCAGTAAACCTGTTAGCAGGTGCTACCGGTTCTGCATCAGGAGGTATGAGCATAGCATTAGAAGCATTGGGAGAAAAATACATGGCTATTGCAGCGCAAACAGGAATCAGCCCAGAAGCATTCCACAGGGTAGCTTCATTAGCATCAGGCGGTCTTGATACTCTTCCACACAACGGAGCAGTTTTGACGCTTCTGGCAGTAACCGGATTGACTCACAAGGATTCTTACATAGACATTTGTATGACATCTTTAGTACTTCCAATAGTTGCCTCTATACCAGCTCTGATTTTAGGAAGTTTAGGAATCTATTAACAAAGTAATCAGAGAAATGAAATAAGATGTGGCAATGGCTGCATCTTCATTTCATGTAGCCCTTTGGAAGAATATATTAGCAGGAGGGAAATTTTGAAATTAGAAAATATTAAAAAAATAGGAATTGCAGGCGGAGGAACAATGGGTTCCGGCATTGCACAAATATTTGCACAAAATGGCTATGAAGTTGTTGTAACCGACATTGCAGAAAAGTTTTTGGAAAATACCAAAAGAATTATATTGCTTAACCAAAAAACTTTAATAAAAGAAGGGCTACTCACTGAAGAAGAAGCTCAAAAATCCTTGGCCCAAATTTCATATTCAACTGATAAAAGTGTATTTGCAGATGCGGATATGATTGTTGAAGCAATAATTGAAAAGATGGATATTAAGCAGGATTACTGGAAAGAAGTTGAAGGAATCACTAAGGATGATTGTATTTTTGCAACTAATACTTCAGGATTAAGCATTAACGGCATATGTCAGAAGATTGAAAACAAAGGAAGATTTATTGGAATGCACTGGTGGAATCCTCCACACATCATTCCTTTAATTGAACTTATTAAAGCTGACGAAACAACTGAGGAAACTGTGCAGTTATTAAAGGAACTAGTTGCTAAAATAGGCAAGGAATCAGTTGTTGTATTAAAGGATGTAAACGGGTTTATAGGAAACAGAATTCAATTTGCTGTTTACAGAGAAGCTTTAAAAATAGTACAAGATGGTATTGCCACAGTTGAAGATGTTGACAAAGCCATGAAGTATGGCCCTGGTTTCAGATATCCTGTATTGGGACCTTTTGAAACAGCTGATTTAGGAGGCCTTGATACTTTCTATTACATTTCAAGTTATCTGTTCAATGAATTAAGCGATGAAAAGAAACCGACAAAACTTCAGCAGGAATTAATGGATAATGGTAATTTAGGAGTTAAAACAGGTAAGGGCTGGTATGATTACTCTGATGGAAAAGGCGAAGAAGCTATGGCAAGAAGGGATAAAAACTTCTTCAAGATGCTGAAACACATTCATAATGATTAAAAATGTTTAATTATAAAAGCTCACTTTTAACTTAACTTAAAAGTGAGCTTTTTAATATCGGGGACATTCCTCTTACCCTCAGAGACTCGCCCTGTAAAAAGAGGCGTGTCCCCATACCTCTATACATTAAATCTGAACAATACAATGTCTCCGTCTTCCATTACATATTCCTTGCCTTCAAGACGCATGAGACCTTTTTCTTTTGTTGCATTCATTGAACCGTATTTTACTACATCATCATACTTAGTAACTTCTGCTCTGATAAAGCCTCTTTCAATATCTGAGTGAATTTTACCTGCTGCCTGGGGTGCTTTTGTTCCTTTTATAATAGTCCATGCTTTTGATTCCATAGGACCTGTTGTAAAGAAACTTATTAATCCCAAAAGATGATAGCTGGCTCTAATAAGTTTATCAAGACCAGATTCTTCTAAGCCTAATTCCTGAAGAAATTCTTTTTTTTCATTATCGTCAAGTGCTGAAATTTCTTCTTCTATTTTTCCACATACTGTTATTACTTCTGAATTGTCAACAAGAGCATGCTGTTTTACTTCATCAACATATTTGTTGGCAGAAGGATTATCTAAATAATTTTCATCAACATTAGCTACATAAAGAACTGGTTTTGCTGTAATTAAATTAAATGTTTTAAGTAGTTTTTGCTCTTCTTCAGTGTAGTCTAAAAAGCGAGCTTGCTGTTCATTTTCTAATGCTTTAACTATTTTTTTTGTCAATTCAAATTCCGGCTGAAGAGATTTGTCGTTTTTAATTACTTTAGAAAGCCTTTCGAGTCTTTTGCTCATAACTTCTAAGTCTGCAAGTACGAGTTCTAACTCTATAATTTCTATATCTCTTTTAGGGTCAACAGTATTTTCAACATGTATTACATTTTCATCATCGAAGCATCTTACTACATGTACAACAGATTCAACTTCTCTAATGTGGGATAGAAATTTATTTCCAAGACCTTCACCTTTGCTTGCACCTTTTACTAAGCCGGCTATATCAAAAAATTCTATAACTGCTGGAACGGTTTTGCCCGAACTGCTCATCTTCGTCAAAAAATCCAATCTCTTATCAGGAACATCCACAACACCTATATTTGGCTCAATTGTACAAAAAGGATAATTTGCAGATTCAGCTCCGGCTGAAGTTATTGCATTAAATAATGTACTTTTGCCTACATTTGGAAGTCCTACTATACCTAATTTCATATTATCGTCCTTTCTTTTCTAATAAAAGCACAGATTGCAAAGGAATATTCTTTCATTTTTATTAGTTTTCCGCAACCCGTAACTATGTATTATTTCAAAATATTATATAACATAAAAAATTAAACTTCAATAATTTTTTATCATATATTAATTTTGTTTGAATATGATGAAATATATAAGACAAATTTTAGGGGGAAAAAATGTATATGAACGATAAACAGATGCAGTCAAATTATATAAGGATAGTTGGTAAAATAAACAGTAATTTGGAATTTAGCCATGAAGTATTTGGAGAAAAGTTTTATGAATTCTATTTAGAAGTTCCTAGGTTAAGTGATACCAAAGATTTGCTTCCTGTAATAATATCTGAGAGGATAATAAACGATATAAGTATGGAAATTGGTAATTATCTAGTCATTGATGGGCAGTTCAGATCTTATAACAGATATGAAGATACAAGCAATAAATTGCTTCTGCGAGTTTTTGTAAGAGATATTTTAGTTCCGGATGAATATGAACTGGAAGAAATTAAAAAACATCCTAATGAAGTTTTCTTAAACGGTTATTTGTGTAAAGAAACAAAATTTAGAACTACTCCATTTGGAAGAGAAATAACAGATATGCTTATTGCAGTAAACAGATCATATAACAAATCTGATTACATACCTTGCATTGCATGGGGGAGAAATGCAAGGTACTGTGAAAAATTAGAAGTTGGTGATCATGTAAAACTTTGGGGAAGAATTCAAAGCAGAAAGTATCAGAAAAAAAATGACAGCGAATCATATGACACAAAGACAGCATATGAAGTATCTGTTACAAAATTAGAACATATAAAAACAGAAAACAACAGAAAAAAAGATGAAGATAATATTGAATTGGAATAATACTGCAATACATACATCAAATAAAATAGATTTTTAATTTTACAATATTGTGATACAATAATACAAACAAAAGAAAAGGAATAATAAAATGATATTAGTTTTAGCAGAAAAACCTTCCGTAGGGAAGGATATAGGAAAAGTTTTAAACTGCAATAAAGGCGGAAATGGATATGTGGAAGGAAGTAAATATATTGTAACTTGGGCTCTTGGACATCTTGTTACACTTGCTGATCCTGAAAGTTATAATTCGAAATATGCTCATTGGGAATTGGAAGATCTTCCAATTATACCGGGTACAATGAAAATTGAAGTAATAAAAGATACTAAAAAGCAATTTGCAGTTGTGAAAAGTCTCCTTGTGAGAAAGGACGTAACTGAAATTGTAATAGCAACAGATGCCGGTAGAGAAGGAGAACTTGTTGCAAGATGGATTATTGAAAAATCAGAAGTTAAAAAACCTTTTAAAAGGCTTTGGATTTCTTCAGTAACAGACAAAGCCATAAAGGACGGATTTAACAACTTAAAGGATGGGAAACTTTACAACAACCTTTATGCATCAGCTGTAGCTAGATCTGAAGCAGACTGGATAGTAGGAATAAATGCAACAAGAGCACTTACATCAAAATATAATGCGCAGCTTTCTTGCGGGAGAGTTCAAACTCCGACTATCGCAATGATTGCTTCACTCGAAGATGAAATTCGTAATTTTAAACCTTTACAATTTTATGGTATTGATGCATTAACAAAAGGGTTTAAGTTCACGTGGCATGATAAGAACAATGAAACAAAGACATTTAATAAAGAAAGATGCGATGATATTATTCAAAAAATCAAATCAAAAGTCTTAGTTATTTCAAATGTTTCAAGAAACAAAGCATTATCATATGCACCTCTTCTTTATGACCTTACGGAACTTCAAAGAGATGCAAGCAACAAGTATGGATTTTCAGCAAAAGAAACATTAACTCATATGCAGACATTGTATGAACGGCATAAAGTTTTGACATATCCAAGAACAGATTCAAGGTATTTAACAGAGGATATTGTTGATACATTAAAGGACAGAGTTAAAGCGTGCAGTGTAGGACCTTATGCAAAAATAGGATTTAAAATAAGTTCTCAACCTATAAAAGGAAGTAAAAATTTTGTTAATAGCAGCAAAGTTTCAGATCATCATGCCATAATACCTACAGAACAAACTGTGTTTTTAGGTGCTTTGTCGGACAAGTAAAGAAAAATATATGACTTGGTTGTTAAAAGGTTCTTAGCAGTGCTGTCAAAGCCTTTTGAATACGAGAAGATTGTAATATCAGGGAATATAGGCAGCGAAGAATTTGTATCTAAGGGAAGAATAACATTGTCCATGGGATGGAAAGAAGTATACGGGGATTATGAAGATGAAGAAATTCTCGATGATTTTCCAAAAGATATACTTAATGAACTTCGCATTGGAAATACAATTCAAGTAACTTCTGTAACAAGAACTAATGGTGAAACAAAGCCTCCGGCTAGGTTTACTGAAGCAGGACTATTATCTGCAATGGAAAATCCGGTAAAATTTATGAAAAATGCAGATAAAGACTTGAAAAAAACCATCGGAGAAACAGGTGGTTTAGGAACAGTTGCAACAAGAGCTGAAATTATTGATAAGTTGTTCAACAGCTTTGTTATTGAAAAGAAAGATAAATATATTTATACAACTTCAAAAGGAAGACAACTTCTTGACCTGTCTCCTGCTGATTTAAAATCCCCGGTTCTTACAGCTAAATGGGAACAAAATCTCAATGACATCGCTAAAGGAAATTTGGATAAAAATAAATTTTTAAATGAAATGATAGATTATACAAAGACAATAATCAAAGAAATAAAAAACAGCGAGAAAAAATATACTCATGATAATGAAACAAAGTCCAGATGTCCTGAATGCGGAAATTATTTGCTTGAAGTTAACGGTAAAAAAGGAACAATGCTTGTTTGCCAGAATAGAGAGTGCGGTTACAGAAAAGGTGTTGCACAAATAACAAATGCAAGATGTCCGAATTGCCATAAAAAGCTTGAACTTCGAGGAGAAGGAGAAGGCAAAATTTTTGTGTGCAAGTGCGGCTTTAGAGAGAAATTGTCTGCTTTTAATAAGCGAAAAGAAAATGAAACATCTTCCATTTCAAAAAAAGAAGCATCAAAGTTTATTGAAAAACAAAGTAATAAACAAGATCAAGTTATTAACACTGCTTTAGCAGATGCTTTAGCTAAATTAAAGCTTTAAGATTTAAAATTTTTAAATAGATAATTTAACATATGAGGAGAATAGCAATGGAATATGTAGTATTTTTTATGGTTGCATTTTTATTAATTGTTTTTTTGAAAATGAAGAGACAAGTAGACCAAATAAATCTTTTAAGCAAATATCTCTATATACAGAAAAGACCTGATAAATATATTGAACAAATGGATGCAATTTTATCAAGAAAATTAAGCCCAAAAAATATTATTATTAACAACATTCAAAAAACAACAGGTTTGTTTTATGCAGGTAAATTCCAAGAGGTGATTGACTTAACAAATGAAATCAATAAAATGCCTAAAAACTGGGAGCCTATTTATTATCAAAATTTAATTTTAAGTATGGTTTTCATGGGAGAGACCAAAAAAGCAGAAGAAATCTATGAAAAAGCAAATCCTATTTTTGAAGAATATGAAAAGAACGATTATTATAAAGAATTTATTGATATTGTAAAAAATGTAGTAGATTTTTATAAAGGAAACACTTCAAAAGATTATTTTGAAGAATTGGCAAAATCAGGTGCGAATGATTATAGAAAATCATTCGGATATTATTTTTTAGGAAAAATCAATAAAAAAGAAAATAATATGAGTGTAGCTAAAGCTAATTTTAAAAATGCTATGGAGTATGGAAAAGGGAGTTTCATTGAAGATTTTTCAAAAACTGAGTAGGGGTATGAAGGAGACAAAAATGTATTTTTCTAATAGTTTTTGTAGCCTTTATTTTACGTTTTTCAAATAAAAGAGGATGTTTAATAGAACATTTATAAAGAAGGAATTCATATGATTGTTGATGAAAAGAACAATAAAATTATAATTGAAGATATGAAAGATTTCAATATTTGTCATATTTTTGATTGTGGGCAATGTTTCAGATGGAACAAAGAAGAAGATAACACTTATACAGGTGTCGTGGGTGATAAAGTTATAAATGTTGGACAAGTAGGTTCAACAGTTGTGTTTAACAATGTGAATGCGGAAGATTATGACAATGTTATTAAGAATTATTTTGATTTAAATACTGATTATAAGGAAATTAAAAATTCAATAAATACTGATGAAATAATTAATAAAGCAATTGAATTTGGATACGGTATAAGAATTTTAAATCAGGATGAATGGGAAACAATGATATCATTCATGATTTCAGCTAATAACAGAATACCTATGATAAAAAAAGTAATAGAGAATTTAAGCATAAGTTTTGGTGATTTTATATGTAATTACAAAGGTAAAGATTATTATTCATTTCCAACTGCAGAACAGCTTTCAAATGCATCATTAGAAAAAATTCAAGATTGCAAGGCAGGTTTCAGAGCTTCTAGAATTAAAGATGCAGCTACAAGGTTTTTAAAGGAAAAAGATATAATTTATAATATAAAAAATACAAGCTATGATGAAGGACTTAATTATTTAAAAACTTATTGCGGAATTGGCGACAAGGTTGCTAACTGTGTACTTTTATTTTCAATGAAGCAATTTGATACATTTCCAGTAGATGTTTGGGTCAGAAGGGTAATGCAGACATTATATGTTGACAGAAACACAAATGATAAGGAAATACGAAAATTTGCGGAAAATAAATTTGGCAGTCTTTCAGGATATGCACAGCAATATTTGTTTTATTATGCTCGTGAATTGAACATC
>NZ_JAWQJF010000148.1:0-8469 GCF_033447055.1 Sedimentibacter sp. | reverse complement strand
GAACATTTTTCCGTTTTGTTCAAAAATACCTTCACTTAGAACACGAGCAGAACTGAAAAATATTTTTTTTGCTTTTATGTTATTAGAATATTCTCTAATAGTACTATCTTCATAATTTAAAACTGCAAAATCATTTTCATCCTGATTTATTACATTTTTAAATTTAGCTTCGATATAATTTTCCAGGGTATGATGATAATCCAAATGGTCAGGAGTAATGTTTGTAAGAACACTTACGTGAGGTTTATACTCATGAGTTCCTGCAAGCTGAAAACTGCTCACTTCTACTACAAGTACATCTCCTTCTTTGGAGTTCAAAGCATCATCAAACATTCCAAAACCGATATTTCCTGTAACTTTGTATGTTTTTGAACTTTCTTTCATAATTTCGCCAATAAGCGTAGTAGTTGTAGTTTTGCCATTTGTGCCTGAAACAGAAATAATTGAAGCTTTGGTAACTTTATAAGCGGCTTCAATATCACTGATTATTTTAATATTCTTCTCAAGTAATTTTACAATAATGGGTACTTCGTACTTAATTCCGGGACTCTTTATAGCAAAATCCAACGCTTCAATTTCTATTTTTTGTATTTCATCATTGCCAAAAAAATATTCGGCCTCGATTGTTCCAAGCTCTTTTAATTTTTCAGTTAATTTTTCTCTTGGTGATTCATCGAAAACATATATTTTCGCACCTAGTTTATTTAAAGCTTTTACACTAGACATGCCGGAAATACCAAGTCCAACTACAAGTACTTTTTTATTTTCCATCTATTGTTCCTCTTTTCTAAAAAGCCCATTATTATTTTATGTTGCTATATTGAATAAATGCCTAAAAATGCCAATACAACTGTTACAATCCAAAAAACACCTACGACCTTTGTTTCTTTCCATCCGCACATTTCAAAGTGATGGTGAAGTGGTGCCATTTTAAATATTCTTCTTTTTGTTCTCTTGTAATGTAAAACTTGAATTATTACTGAAAGTGCCTCTGCAAAATAAATTCCGCCTATTATTGGTATTAATAAAACCATGTTAGAAACAACAGCAACTGCTGATACAGCTCCTCCCAAGGCAAGGGAACCTGTATCCCCCATAAATACTTTTGCAGGATTTGCATTGTGCCTTAGAAATCCCAAACACGCTCCCGCTACTGCACTTATTATTGCTACTCCTTGAAAAATTGCATTCGTATCTCTCAGACTATTTGTTACTAAACTGAAGGTTGCCATTACTATGAGTGTAACTCCTGTATTAAGACCATCTAATCCATCCGTTAAATTTACTGCATTCACAGTTCCTAAAATTACAAACACTACAAATGGTATATACAATACACCCAAATCAATAAATGCATTTGCAAACGGAATTAATAATTTTGTTCCATGAACGCTGTACTTCGAGCCATAAATTGCTAACAATACAGCAAAAATAACCTGGCCTAAAATCTTTTGATATGCTCTTAAGCCTAAGTTTCGCTTAAGAACAACTTTTATGTAATCATCTAAAAAACCTATAAATCCAAAACCAATTATAAAAAATAACACAGCCCATATTTCTTGTGTATAATAACCGCTTGTAGCAATTGCAATTATAACTGCCAAAACAATTATTATCCCACCCATAGTTGGTGTACCTGATTTGCTGTAGTGAGACTTAGGCCCTTCCTCTCGGATGCTTTGTCCAACTTTTAGGCGTTTCAACATAGGAATTACAACCGGTCCAAGAAACAGTGCTATTAGAAAAGATACAATTATTACTCTTATTATTTGTCCGCTGTCTTGCATTTTAAACTCCTTAGTTAATGTCCCTTAATCCTCGTTTTTTCTCTACATCTCTTATTGCCATCTTTGCAATGGATCCTTCATCATATGGTACTTTTTCTGTTCCCATATCCTGATAAGGCTCCGTAGATTTTCCCGCTAACAATATTACATCTCTTTTCTTGCAATTGTCAATAGCATAATATATGGCTTTGTCACGTTCCACAATAATCGTGTACTTGCCGCCAGACTTTTCTACGCCTTTTGATATTTCAACGCATATGTCGTAAGGATCTTCAAATCTTGGATTATCAGAAGTCAAAATGCTTAAGTCGCAATATTTTCCCGAAATTTCTCCCATTGGAGCACGTCTTGACAAATCTCTTTCACCGCCTGCTCCAAACATTACTATTTTTCTTCCCTGTGCAAACTCATTTATAGTATCCATTACTTTTTGAAGCCCATCAGGAGTGTGTGCAAAATCAAGTATTATTGTGCAGTCAAGATTGTTTTCCAATATTTCAAATCTTCCTTTTACTCCTTTTATTCTCTCAAATGCGGAAATAATATCATCAATATTAACACCAAGTACATATGCAGCTCCCAGCGCTCCCAAAGAATTAAGAACACTGAATTTCCCCGGTGTGTTAACATGAACTTTCTTATCAACACCCATTATGTTTAAATCGAATGTTGTTCCTTTCATAGTGGTTACAAGATTTGAAGCTTTAATATCAGCATCATTGTCAATTCCTATAGAAACAGCCTTTACTCCGTCTTGAATCAATTCCTTGTAAAGTCTTTCACCATATGGATCATCCACATTAATGATGTTGTTTGTCTTTGCTATATAAAATAATTTTTTCTTAGCTAAATAATAGTTTTCCATTGTTTCATGGAAATCAAGATGATCTCTTGTAAGATTAGTAAATATTCCCACATCAATAGAAACATTATCAACTCTGTTCAGTTCAAGCGCATGGGATGATACTTCCATAAAACAGTGAGCAACATTGTTTTCTAACATCTTTGCTAAATAATGCTGTATGTCGGCAGCTTCCGGTGTAGTATTGTCAATTTTTGTTTTTTCATCGTCTATTAATACTCCCATCGTTCCGATTATTCCTGATTTTTCGCCTAAATAATCATATATTCCCTTCAGCAGATATGTAGTGCTGGTTTTGCCGTTAGTACCTGTTACTCCTGTTATGTTTAATTTTTCTGATGGGCAATCATAAATAATATTTGCTGCAGGAGCCATTGATTCTCTTGGTGATTTGACAATAATAAAATTGCTTTTTTCTTTAACATCATCAGGTACATGGTCGCACATAACAGCTGAAGCACCGTTTTTCAAAGCACTGTCAATGAATTTATGGCCATCTGAAGTGTATCCTTTTATGGCAACAAAAATATCACCTTTTTTAGCTTTTCGCGAATCATTGGTAATGCCTGTTATTTCTACATCGTCATTTCCTATGTAACTTTCATAATCTATTTTTTTAAGCAAATTTTTAATTTCCATATTATTGCTCCCTTTTTAAAGTGTATGTTATTATATGCAATTTTATCATAATTAAATACGGAACGCAATGCGTTCCGTCGTCTAGTTCAAAATTAATGTGACAACAGAATTTTTTACAACTTTTTCTCCTGCTTTAGGAAATTGAGATTTAACAATTCTATCAGCCTCTACTTCAATAGTTACATTACTTTCCAGTCCCGCATTAATTAATTTGTCAGTTGCTTCTGCTATTGTAAGTCCTAATAAATCCGGCACTGTCACAGTCTGTATTTCAACTTTACCCAGTTCTTCTTCTGTATATACAGGTTCAACATCATAATACTTCATGATGTTTTCTAATAAATCTGCTGCAACGGGGCCGGCAACAATACTTCCGTAATAACCTATGCTTCGGTCCGGTTCATCAACCATTACAAGAGCAACAGCCTTCGGATCATCCACCGGTGCTACTCCAATAAACGAAGATATAAATTTTCCATCTTCATATCGTCCATTTATAACTTTTTGTGCAGTTCCTGATTTTCCACCTATTCTGTATCCCGCCCTGTATGCTTGCTTTGTTCCTGCCTCTGCAGATTCTCTCATTATCTGAAGCATAATTTTCGAAGTTTCATCAGAAATAACTTTTCTTCTCACAACTGTTTCAAAATTCTTTACTATATTTCCTTCCTCATCAATAAGCTGCTTAACAATTCTTGGCTCCATTAAATTTCCGCCGTTTGTAATTGCAGATACTGCTCCAACCAGCTGTATTGGAGTAATTGCAACTCCTTGACCAAAAGCTTGAGTAACGACATCAACATCCTTCATGTTTTCTGGTTCCTTAATAAGTCCAAGAGCTTCTCCGTTTAATTTAATGCCCGATTGCTCTTCAAATCCGAATGCTTTAAGATATTTATAAAACGCATCCTTTCCTATATCTAGTCCTATTTGCGCCAACGCATCGTTGCATGAATTTTGTATTGCTTCAGACAAAGTCTGTTCTCCATGAGGTCTGTAATATCTCCAACACTTGATGTTCTCATTTGGAATTTGTCTAACATATCCATCGCAGAAATATGTAGACTCTAACGTAGCTGCATTTTCTTCAAGGGCAACTGATGCAGTTATAAGCTTGAATGTTGAACCAGGTTCGTAAATGTCATTGACTGCAGGATTTCTCCACATGTCAAACCATGCTTTTTGCAAATCTTCATTTGACAAATTTGCCCATTCAGCTTCAATTTTTTCGTCCACAGGTATTTTCGGATCATTAGGGTCGTAATCAGGTTTTGATGCCATTGCAAGAATATCCCCGGTATTTGGATCCATTACCACAATTGTAGCTCTTTTGGCATTATAGTCACTCAACACCTTTTCGGCACCAGACTCAGCATAATGCTGTATTACTTCATCTATAGTAAGCACCACTCCCAAACCATCATGAGACTCATAATATTCGTTGTATCCAAATGGAAGCTCTCTTCCGTAAGCATCAGTATTAACAACCATCCTTCCGGGAACTCCAGTTAAATAATCATTATAAGTAGCCTCCACTCCATAAAGACCATCCTGATCAACATTTGTAAAACCTACTACATACGGAGCAAAATCACCATAAGGATACACTCTTTTGTTATCTTCTATGATATTTATTCCGCTCAAGCCTTTATCTCTTATTTGCTGTGCTTGTTCATCAGTAATCCATTTTTTTAGCACAACATATGAATAATCCGAAGTGATTTTTTCAAGAACTTCAGCATAATCCATTTCTAATATTTCAGCTAATATTTCAGCTGTTTCTTCCGGTGTATTTGTATTTACAGGAATATCTTCCGCTGCAGTCTTACCTTCCGAAAACATGGATTTGTTCATTCTTTTTAGAATACCAGTTAAAAAACCTTCATCTTCTTCTGTTTCTGCTTCATCTTCAGCAGTTTTTACACTTTTTTTAACATCGGCAGGAAAGCATGTCACAGTGCTGGAATTTACACTCACTGCAAGCTTTTTACCCTTTGCATCATATATTGTTCCCCTTTTGGCACTGATTGAAATATCCCTCGACCAATTTTCCATTGCTTGTTTCTTGTATTCTTCACCATCTATAATTTGTATAAACCCAAGTCTTATTACCAATGCTATTGTAACTAAAAAAAAGCAAAGCAAAAATACCAACATTCTTTTTTTATTTTGAAGGTTAGTACTGCTTTTAATATGTTTTTTCATATGGCAACCCCCTTATCTAATGAAGCTAACTACCTTGTCTAAAAATCCTATAAGCAAATTTTGATTTTCTTTTGCTAATACATTAGTTTCATCATCAGTAGTTGTATCAGAATTTCCATATGCAAAGTCAACAAAAACGGTTTGTTTCCTCGTAGGATAATTCATTCCTAAATAAGTTTTAGCCATTTCTTCAATACTGTTAGTGTTTTTTATACTCTCCAAAGCGATGTTGTATTGATCAACGTCATTATTAAGATCAGCTATTTCCACATTTAATGTATTAAGTTCCATTTGCTTATCTGTAATGACAGCATAATTATAAACTATTAATATTCCAAGTATAAATGTTATAGCAATCATAGCTGTGTTTTTAAAGTTCTCTATAACATTACTATTTTTCTTATTTCTTTTTATTCGCTTTTTATTTGGAGAATATACTAAAGCTTCTTGTCCATAATCAAACTCGATAGCTTCTTTTCTCAAAGCTGACATAGATCTACACCCTTTCCCCTATTCTTAATTTTGCACTGTGTGCTCTTCGATTTTCTACTAATTCTTCATCCGAAGGAATAATTGGTTTCCTTGTTATTATTTTCAACTTGCGCCTGTGATCACATACACATTTCGGAAATTCCGGCGGACAAATACAATCTTTAAACAAATCTGCAAATACATTTTTTATGATTCTGTCTTCAAGAGAATGAAATGTAATGACACATATTCTGCCGCCTTTATTCAAACAATCAACAGCATCCCTCATTGTATTTTCAAGTATTTCCAATTCTCTGTTAACTTCAATTCTTATCGCTTGAAATGTACGCTTTGCCGGATGAGAACCTTCCTGCCTCACTTGTTTTGGTATTGCTTTTTTTATTATAGTTACAAGCTGGCCGGTAGTTTCAATAAATTCCTGTTCTCTTTCCCGAACAATGAATTTAGCGATTCTTGCAGCCCATTTTTCCTCTCCATACTCCCAAATAATACGAGAAAGTTCATTTTCTTCATAACCATTTACAATATGTCTTGCTGTGGTTGTCTGATTTTTATCCATTCTCATATCTAGAGGCATATCATAATTATAACTGAATCCTCTCTCGGGTATGTCTAACTGAAAAGAAGAAACCCCCAAGTCAAATATAATGCCGTCTATTTTTTCAATATTTAAATCACGCAATACTTCTTTAATATTGCTGAAATTATTTTTCACCGGTATGAAATTATTATAATCCTTTAATTTTTCAGTTGCTCTTTCAATGGCATAATCATCTTGGTCTATACCGATTACTTTGCCATTAATTGCTCTTTTAATTATTTCCTGAGTATGTCCTCCCCCACCTAAGGTAGCATCAACATAAATTCCATCAGGCTTAATACAAAGTCCATCAATTGCTTCATTTAACAGAACCGATGTGTGTTTATAATCCATGTAACCTCTCCTTTATAATCCTATCCCCAAATCTGACATTTTTTCCGCAATGCTGTCAAAATCAAATTCGTCGTTGTTAGAATAATCGTTCCAACTGTCTTTATTCCAAATTTCGATTCTGTCTATAACCCCTATTATAGCAGCATCCGTATTCAGCTCGCTGAAATCACGTAGTGATGGCGGCACTAATATTCTTCCCTGTTTATCAAAAGAACATTCACTAAATCCAGAAACAAAACGTCTTAAGAAAAATCTTTCCTGTTTGTTGAAGGTAGATAGATTTCGAAGTTTACCAACAAATTCTGTCCATGTTTCAATAGGATAAACGAATAAACATTTATCCAACCCTTTTCCAATATAGAACGTTTCTCCTAGTTCATTTCTAAATTTTGAAGGAATTATTACTCTTCCTTTTTCATCAAATGAATGTATGTACTCACCAGTAAACATTTTCTACCACCTACTGGGCATATTATACCACAATGTGGGTGAAAAGCGCCACTATTATTTTAATAAAAACGAAAAAATTTTTAAAAAAACCCCAAGGGACGGACCTTTTTGAGACTAGTCTCAAAAAGGTCCGTCCCTTGGGGTTCCCCTGGGGTTGCTGGGGCTGGGGTTGCTGATTTTGTCAAAGTGTTTTTTTCTTTTTTAAATACACTAGCAGCAAGACACCTATTAGTATTGAACCGAGGCTTATGAGCTGTGCTACTCGCATTCCCAAGAACATTAAACTGTCGGTTCTCATTCCTTCAACAATAAATCTTCCTGCTGAATATAATATCAGGTAAAGGCCCAGCACTTGGCCTTCTGTAGTTTTTTTGTTTTTTCTGAACCACATTAAAAATATAAATATAGAAAAATCTATAATTGATTCATATAAAAAAGTTGGATGCACTTTTTGACCATTGACCATAATTCCCCACGGCAAAGTTGTAGGTCCTCCAAACGCTTCCTGATTTACAAAATTCCCCCATCTTCCTATTGCCTGACCAAGTGCAACACTTGGCATAACAATATCAAGAAGTTGAAGTACATTGATTTTTCTTTTCCTACAAAACAAAAAACCTACAATAACACCTACAATGAGAGCGCCATGAATTGCCAGTCCGCCATTTCTGATATTAATAATCTCATTTAGATTCTTACTGTAATAATCCCATGAAAATATAACATAGTACGCTCTTGCTCCCACTATGGCAGAAGGTATTGCATACAATAAAAAGTCCAATAAATTATCTTCCTTAAACCCTATTCTTTTGCACTCTCTTAAAGCAAAAAATACTCCTAAAAGCACTCCAAGAGATATTAATACTCCATACCACATTATTTCAATTCCAAATATTCTAAACGCTACCGGATCCATATTCCCTCCTAATTTCGAAGCTGTCATTCATTATATAATTATATTTTTCATTCGTCAAACAAAAACTCAAGTACCTGGTACTTGAGTTTTTGTTATCTATCTAAGTGTTGCGCCAAACTTACTTTCCAGAATTTGAAGAATTTTATTGTGAATATTTTCAACTTCTTTTTCTTTTAGCGTACGT
>NZ_JAWQJF010000147.1:0-8973 GCF_033447055.1 Sedimentibacter sp. | reverse complement strand
CATTAAATTCAAGTTCAACATATTTAAATTATGGAAACAGAGGAATATTGAGAAATCCAGAATTTAAAATTACGCATGAATACGATTATAAATTCAACGGACTTAACGGGCACATTGTTTTGTATGAAAGAAAAAAACTTTCAATTGATAAGACAGACCGCAATTATTATGCAACCATTACTTTTCAAAGATCGTCAAAAGAATTAATAACAGTATTTATCAAATCATCTCAGCCAATATACATTGAATACATAATGCCAAGCTTTAAGTTAACAGAAAAGTCAGGAACAATGAAAGCTGACGCTGTATTTGCACCTGTACAGAAGAACTTTGATATAAAAACACAGGAATTCTACGATAAATATTTTGTAAACAATGAAAAAGTGGATTTTGGTATATTTGAACCAACATTTCCTCCTTATTCATACAAACTCATACAATTAGAACAAAAAATGAATTATAATTTTCCTGTGATTTTAATGTACAATAATTTTTCATTGCCATACAAAACTGATTACATGAACAAGGCAAAAGAACTCGGGAAAGTAGTTGAATACACGTTGTATGCCACAGATATTGTAAATGGAAAAGAAAAAGATATAACATTAGAAATATTAGAAGGTAAATATGATGATTATTTAGACGATTTGGCACGGAATTTCAATGAATTTGATTGTCCTGTACTGTTCAGATTAAACAATGAAATGAACGGAGAATGGGTTTTGTATTCATCTCACAAGGTAGGAAGAGATACAGATTTATTTATTGCGAGCTGGAGGTACATATATGACAAATTTAAAGAACAAGGCGTTGATAATTTAATATATGTTTGGAATCCAAATGAACTGTCATTCCCGGATTTTTCATACAACAATTATATGTGCTATTACCCGGGAAATGAATATGTGGATGTTGTGGGACTTACAGCATACAACACGGGAAATTACTACAGGGGTGAAAAATGGAGAAGTTTCTCAGAGGCATACGACCATTTCTATTATGATTATGTAGCAAGGTTCAAGCATCCTATGATGATCACTGAATTCAGCTGTGCTGAAGCAGGAGGAAACAAGAGCCTCTGGCATGAAAATATGTTTAATATCATTGTTAACTATGACAGAATAAAACTTGCAGTTCTTTGGAATGGACAAGATTACGATACATCAAAACCAGAAAAGACAGTTTCAAGGAATTACAAAATCGATTTAGAAGAACAAGTAGTTGATTCCATAAGAAACGGTCTTCAAAACTTCAAATAAATACAGGAGGACAATATGAATATTTTAGTGTGCGATGATGATATAGAAATTGTAGAAGCTATAGAAGTTTATTTAAAAAATGAGGGATATAATATATTAAAATGCTATTCAGGTCTTGAAGCTGTAGAAACTGTAGAAAAAAATGACGTGCATTTAGTAATAATGGATATAATGATGCCTGTAATGGATGGCATTAAAGCTACTACAAAAATAAGGGAAATAAAAAATATACCGGTTATAATGGTTACAGCGAAATCAGAAGAATCAGACATAGTTTTCGGACTCAACATGGGAGCAGATGATTATATTACAAAGCCTTTCAACCCATTAGAACTTATTGCAAGAGTTAAATCTCAGCTCAGGCGGTACACGACTTTGGGAGGAGCTTTAGAACAGGACAAAAAAGATTATTACAAAACAGGAAATTTGTTTATAGATGATGAAAGAAAAGAAATAACTGTGGATGGAGAAATTGTCAAATTGACTCCCGTTGAATATAAAATACTTTTATTTCTTACAAAGAATAAAGGCAGAGTGTATTCAATTGATGATATTTATGAAGGCGTGTGGAATGAACCCTCTTTCAATCCTGAAAACACAGTTGCAGTACATATAAGAAGAATAAGAGAAAAAATTGAAATAGATCCGAAAAATCCAAAATACCTGAAGGTGGTGTGGGGTGTTGGTTACAAAGTGGAAGATATATAGCAGAAAAACAATCACAAAAATATCAGCCTTTTTATTGTTGATTGTATGCCTTTTAATCGGAGTATCTTCAGCTTTAAATATATTTTTAAATGTGCAGAATTATGAAAGTATAACTGAAAAAAGCTACATGAAAAGCAATACATTAAGTAATGAACTCAGGTATGCTGCAAACCGTTTGGAACATATTTTAAGGGTTTACAAAAGCGAAGAATATATAAGAGAAGGAAAGACCGTTAAAAACATTGATATTGAAGACAGTTGGCAGCTTACTAATTTATACAACAATTATCTTGTTGAAAAAGGATATGAAGACAACTCAGAATCAAAAAAACTTTTTTTGAATGAGAAAAGTCAGGAAATAGAAGAAATAAAAGAAACTATCAAAAAATCGCACTTGTCAAATTATGAACAGATAATCAATGATCTTAATAATCCGGAAGGTTTGATTTATTATGCAACTGATGGGTACAATGTCTGCACAAACACTGACAACGAAGATATCAACTATTATTCCATTAGAAATGCATACATTCTCATAGATGAAAACGGAATAATAGTGGAACCTGAAAATGGATACAGCAGTTACTCGGCATCATTAATTGATACATTTGAAGCAATAGAAGACGGAAACAACACAACTGCAATATATGCAGCAATAACTGGTGAGGGACTCGCAACCAGAGTAGACAGGTGGATTTTCGACAGGCATATTTTAATTACTAATTTAATCGTAATAGGGTTTTGCATATTAATAATAGCTGCATGTTTTATATATCTTGTGTATGTAACAGGAAGAATAACAGGCGATGAAGAGTTGCACATGGGGCGCTATGATAAAGTGTATTCAGATATAAGCTTAACTCTAATAATAGGAATAGTTGCTTTAGTAATAGTTGAATTTTACAATGTATTGAATATAAGATACACAAGTGAAAGTTTAATGAAACTTGCGATGATTTCTTCAGCTGCATCATTGTTTTCAATATTTTTATTAATTTTCTTGTCACTTACAAGACATATTAAAAATGGAACATTAATAAAACATTCACTCATTTATATAATATTGTCAAACACTGCAAATACAATAATTAAAATTGCAGAAGGCGGTCCTCTCATGTTCAAATCCGCATTAGGCATAATAGTTCTGATTGCAACATCCGTGTATTGTGCTAAAAATCCAGTTTTAATAATACCGTTGGCTATTCTTGCAGTTTATTATGTTTACTTAAAAGTAAAATCTTTTAAAACAATACAAGAAGGACTTCAATCAGCAAAAAAAGGTGATTATGACTTTAAAATACAATTAAATGGAAACGGTGAATTCAAACAACTTTCCGAAGACATTAACACCATAACAAGCGGATTAAAAATTGCAGTGCAAAATGAAGTTAAAAGTGAAAAATTAAAATCAGAAATCATAACAAACGTATCTCATGACATTAAAACACCGCTTACCTCAATAATATCATATGTGGATTTGCTGAAAAGAGAAGGACTTCATTCTCCAAACGCACCTAAGTATTTGGATGTATTGGACAGAAAATCCAGCAGACTTAAAACACTCACTGAAGATTTGTTTGAAGCTGCAAAAGCAACAAGCGGAAGCATTCAACCAAATTTTGAGAAAGTCCATGTCAACGCACTCGTTTCACAAATTTTAGGGGAGCTTGACGAGAAAATAGTAGAATCAAAATTAATATTTAAGGTAACAGCACAAAAAGATAAAATATATGCGATAGCAGACGGTAGGCTTTTTTCAAGAGTAATGGAAAACTTGATTTCAAATATTTTAAAATATGCACAGAAAGAATCGAGAGTTTATATAGATATTAATGAAACAGAAAAAGAAGTGTATGCATGCTTTAAAAATGTTTCTGCATACGAACTTAACATTCCTGTAGATGAGCTTATGGAAAGGTTCAAACGTGGAGATGAATCAAGAAGTTCAGAAGGAAGTGGCTTAGGGTTGGCTATAGCTAAAAGTCTGATGGAAATACAAAACGGAATATTGAAATTGAGTATCGACGGAGATTTATTCAAAGCAGAAATCAGACTGCCAAAATAAAAAAAATAAAAACAAATGAATAATAAAATAATTTTCGATAATAATATAAAAAAAGAAAAAGCGTCAATCTTTTAAATATAACGTCCCCCTTTATTTTAATCATACGCTTTTTCTTTTTTTTATGCAAGCGTTGAAAAATAGCGGAAATATTGAAATGAAGGCATTAGGGCATTTTAGAGTTTAGAATAAAGTAGGAATACCAAAAAAGGAGACTTTATTTTAGAAAATGAGTAGAATATCTATGCAAAAAACGATTAAAAAAGATGTAAAAATTTTAGAAGCATGGGAAGGTTATAAGGAAGAACTAAAGGTAAGAGGATTAAGTCAGTTTAGTATTATAACTAAAAATTCTGTATTCAAGGATTTCAATAAGTTTTACAATACTGAAACAACTAAAACATGCGAATTAAATGAAAAATTGGTTAATGGTTATATTTTATGGTTAATGGATAGAGGTAATAGAAACACTACTATTAACAGCAAAATGACCAATTTTAAACCCTTTCTGCATTGGTGCATGGAAAGAAATTATTGCAAGGAATTTAAAACTATGCATGTAAAAGAAGTGGATATAATAAAACCATCTTACAGTTTGGAGAATTTAGAGAAAATTCTAGAGAAACCAGAAATTAAAAAATGTACATTTGCGGAATATAGGAACTGGGTATTGTGTAATTACTTCCTTGCAACAGGGAACAGATTGAATTCCGTTGTAAATATAAAAATCAAAGATATTGATTTTGAAAACAACTTAGTCAAATTAACAGAAACAAAAAATAAAAAGGAACAGATAATCCCGATTACACCACAATTAAGTAATATACTAAAAGAATATTTAACTTATAGAAAAGGAGAGCCAGAAGATTATTTATTTGTTAATATAAATGGACAACCTCTCAAAAGAAACTCATGCCAACAGGCATTGATATATTACATAAAGAAACAGCGAGGAGTAGATGTCACTTCAATTCATGCTTTTAGAAGGACATATGCAACTATGTATGTTGAAAACGGAGGCAATTTATTTGCTCTACAACAGTTAATGGGACACAGTAAATTAGAAACTACACGAAAATATGTAAATCTATCAATAAAACAGCTACAGCAAAATTATAGCAAGTATAACCCTCTTGAAACTATATTGAACAAAAATAAAAAGGAACATATGACATTGAAAAGGAAGTAAACATAAAGATAGAGCCACCTTTAAAAACGAGGAGGCTCTATCTTTGTAATATTTCTATCTTATTTGACAATAATTAAGAATTTCCTTTTTTCTTTTTCTGTCTAATTCTCCTAAGTCTGTATCATTAGTATTTAGTAAATATGAGATATATTGTTTATGTGAAACGTTCATTTTATTATAGGAATATTCTTGTAATGGAATACTAAATGTCATAACAATATTTTTAATATTTTTAAATTCTTCCATACCGATTTCAGGTAATTCTTCCTTCTTGTATGGTACATTTAGTAAATTTATTGAAAATGATTTTTCAAGAATATCTTTCGAATTGGGTATTCTTCTTTTAAGTGAATCTACTACTAATAATTCTAACTTTTTAAAATATTCTTGGTCTATAGATTCTTTATCTATTATTTGTCCTAAAATATCTCCTTGGAATACTTTATCCAATTTTTTACTGAAATTATGAACTTCTGCTTTTACTGAACCTAAACTTAGTCCGAATTTGTCAGCTACATCTTGGTAAGTAATATCTGAGTTAAATACTTCTTTTACATGTTCTGGTGTAAAGTCTGTAAATCTTATTAACATATACAAGTCCCATAAAAATGGAATATATTGATTATCTATACCTTCAAATCTTAATCTAGTATCAAATGATTCATAATCGGTTGTGTAATCAATAATTTTTAGAAATCTTGTAATATTTCTTGTTTTCATGATTTATCCTCCTTTGTAATTGTTTTTTTGTCATACTTTAATAGTTTACAATATTTCCATAAATTGAACAAGCCTTTTCCTAAATAAATTGTTAATTATTTATAGTAATAAGTCTACAATTTTATTTTTAGTTCAAATTCTGTTCAAATTATTTAAAACTGTTCATCATAAAATCCGTTCAAAAGTATTCATTTAAGCTATAATATATGGGAAATTAAATCCTCTTGATACTATGTTGAGCAGTAATAAAAATGAACATATTTCAATGAAAATGAAAAATTGAGCTTAATCAGCTCTACTTAAATTAATTACTATATTTAGGAAAATCGCCATATAAAGCGGTAAATACTTCTTCCCATCTTCCTTCATTATAGAAACCTTTAACTATAGCTTCACACATATGATAATCACCTTCATGTTCACTATCGACAATTTCGTACATTTCTACTTCAAATGTATGATTATTAACATCTTCATTATTTGAAATTTTTTCCCTATAGTTGTCCATTAAATTCATTACTCTAGTGAATTCATTTTTAGTTAGACCATATTCAAAAATGATTCTATCTAAATCTAAATTATAAAAGTTTAATTCCTGTCGAAACTCAATAAAGTCTAATCTTTCCTCAATACTATCAAATTCTCTTTTGTGCATATTATTAACCCCCAAAAAATATTTTTTCTATATTATACCAAATTCAGAAGTGAAATACAATTTAAAACCGTTCATAAAAGTATACTTTCTGGACTACTTTTTAAAGGTTTAAAAAAGGTTAAAACTGCGTTCATAAAATATATAAAATAATTTGTGAACGTTCACATTTTGCTCTTGACTTTTCTGAACTGAGCGTTATAATTGCTCAAAAGGTTGAAAAGGAGCGGATTTTATGATTACAATGGGATATGCAAGAGTAAGCACTAAGGAACAAAATTTAGGGAGACAACTAGAAAAATTCAAGAAATTAAATATTGAAGAAAGATATATTTTTACTGATAAAATCTCTGGTGCTACATTTGAAAGAGAACAATACAAGCTGATGAAAAGCATGTTGAGGGAGGGAGATTTAATCTACATAGATGCATTAGACAGACTTGGAAGGACTTATGATGGTATTATTGCAGAGTGGAAAAACATTACGAGGGAAATTAGAGCAGATATTGTAATTCTAGAAAATGAAACTTTATTTGATAGTAGAAAATTTAAATCTATGGGAGATATGGGTAAACTCATGGAAGACCAATTCCTATCCCTTTTAAGCTATGTTGCTGAGCAAGAACGTCTAAAGATAAAACGTAGACAAGCGGAAGGTATAGCCCTTTGTAAACAGAACGGTATTCCTTTAGGCAGACCAAAAGCTGAGTATCCTTCAAATTTTGAAGATGTTTATAAAAAATGGAAGTCTGGAATCATAAAAGGTGTAGAAGCAATGAAACTGTTAGAACTAAAAAAGACAACCTTCTATTCACTAGTTAAGGAATATGAACAAAAATTAGTGGCTTAAATATTAAAAGAAGCTCTTTGAAATTAATCGAGGAGCTTCTTCTTTTTTACTTATTATAATTCAGATATTGATTATACTTTTTAAACATGAGGTTTTTTATGTATTGTTCCATGTATTCATAGTCTGGTTCATCTTTATGATTTATAGGTAATAATATGGTTTGCTTTTTAAGTCTTGTTGAATTAATTGTAAATGAATAACTGTATTTTGATTTCTGCTGTCTAAGGCAAGTTGAAATAAAAAATAAAATGTTTTCTGATAAATCCTTAATAGGTTTTAATACATTTACTTTAGTTCCTGTGTAAAATGGGTATTGCTGTACAAATGGCTGAGCTGTTTCATTCCCTATTGTAATAACTGGGTAGTTTTTTGTCATTTTAATTTCTTCATCTTCAATAAATCCATCTAAACCATTATTAGTTTCTTTCCTTGTTATGTATGGTGTTTCACCAGAGTTTTTATCTATTTTATTACCATCAATAGATGTTCCTATTTTAACAGTAAATAGTTCGCTGATACTAAATTCCTTCCATTCCTTAATTTCAAGGTTTTCAATTTCCTTAAATTTTAGGTTTTTCAATTTATTCTCTACAAACGTTAAATAATCAGCTCTTTTACTTTCTTCAAGTTCAATCATATAATCTTCCATGAACTGCCAATCTGGTTTGTTGTTTTTATCGATAGGTAACATTATGGTTTCTCTTGAAATCCTATTATCATTGATTTCCCTATTAAAATTGTATTTTTCAGAGAATCTGTTCGTCATTGTAGCAATGAATAGATAAATGTACTTATTCATTTTATCATTCTTTAAATGTGTAATGTGGTCACTTGCAATAAATTCAAATGGTTGATAAAAACTTGAACCGACACTCCCACTATTAGCAATACTTAAACAATCTGAAAATTTTCTTACATTCTTTTTATTAGATATGAAATTATCTACTCCGTTATTAAATGATGTTGATGAAACATAAGGAATAGTTCCATTTATTTGTTTTGATTTTGTTAATCTCTTTCCTCTTTGTATTTGAAGAAATATATCTGTTAAAAAGAATTCTTTCCATTCCCTAGTATTTAACATTATTATCTTCACCTGCCAGTTCATCTAAATATACTATGTTAGGTGTTTCAGTATATTTTTTTGAATCAGTAAACAGATATTCCCTGTTCTGCATTATCATTGAAAATTCAAAGGATAGATAATCTCCTATGGTTTTTTCAAAATCAGTATCTTCTGGAATATCATCATTGAAATAATAAAAACTGTGTAGCCATTCATCCGTTGGTTCAATAGTGGTTTTTACGCAAAATTTTGTTTCTGTTTCTATCCTGTCAAACCAAACATCTAATAAATGTTGTTTCTTATCTTTAGCTGATTCTGTTTCTAATAATCCGATATGTGCATTTACCTCATATCCATCATTTCTAAAGTCTATGAACTTACATATCTTATCTTTTGGATGAGATTGATGTGCTGTAAAAACAGCAATACAAGGCATTACTCCACTTCCATAAAAAGTATCTTTTTTT
>NZ_JAWQJF010000146.1:0-5186 GCF_033447055.1 Sedimentibacter sp. | reverse complement strand
ATAAAGGTATACAGGCAGCTTATGAAGCAACTGCCTCATATGCTGAAGAAGGGAATTTGATGCTGGACATAAACTTTATGGATAATCCAATTCCTGAGATAGCGCTTAGAAAATTTTTAAGTAATGTGGAGTTTAATATTGGATTTATACCTGAAGTTGGACCTGATATATCCTACCAAGCTGGAGAACTTTCGATAAATTTTGAGATGGATAAACTTGATTTTGATTGGAATGTTGAGAGACCTAAAATTAATTTCATTCCCGGAAGTATAGAATTTATAGTTAATGAATATCCTAGGGTTGAAATTAATTATGTTGGAACTCCTATATTTGTTCCCCCAAGTGCCGATCCGAATTATAAACCTATAGATACAAGAATATGAGGGTAAACATATGAATATAAAAACCAGAGACTTTGGTGATTTAACTGTAAATGAGGAAGATGCAATTAACTTTACATGCGGTATGTATGGTTTTGATGAATATACTAAGTATGTTATATTAAAAGATAGTCCTGAAGATGACATTATGTATCTTCAATCAATTGAAAACACGGATTTATCATTTGTGTTAATAGATCCGTACTCAATTATTAACAGATATGATCCAAATCTAAATGAAGAAGATTTGAATGAATTAAGAGTGAAAACTGAAGCAGAATTAAAATTTTTAGTTATTGCAATAATAAAAGAAGAAATTAAGGATTCTGTTGTTAATTTAAAAAGTCCCATAGCCATAAATCCGAATACAAAAATAGCTAAGCAAGTAATACTTCAGAATTCATATCCCCTCAGGTACAATATACTTGGAGAAGGGGAGGGGCTTAAATGTTAGTAATAAAGAGAAAGGTATCAGAATCCATATTAATTGGGGATGACATTGAAATAATTATTTCAGAAATCTCTCAAGATAAGGTAAAAATTGCAATTAATGCTCCCAAGGAAGTAAAAATTACCAGAAAAGAACTTGCTGAAACATGTGAATTTAATATAACGGCTTCAGAAAAAATAAACAAATTGAGTTTGAGCAGTATTAAAAAAAGTTTGAAAAATCCAGGTAAAAAATAAAAGTTTTTTTTATTTTTTATAAGTTTTTTTGCTATTTTTTGAATATTTATTATATATATTAGCATGACGTATACATAAACGTGAAAGTTTATGTAATTTATATGCCTTTTTTTTATGCCTAAAATTATGGAAAATCTGCATTAACTATGATGCAAAGTTATATTTTACGCTTAAAAGTATACAATAAATATACGTAAAATCTTAATAAAAATACATAAAACTTGGTGTCGAAAAAGCTTGCATTCTGTAAAATATTCTATTATACTAAATCTGGTTAGGAAGATACTGAAAATAGTAAAACTGTCGAAAGGCAGTGACACAAAGCTAAAGAGCCTAAGGATATCTATGGTTGCCAGCTGCCAATAGTAAAATTATACATTTTTAATGTTATTAAATTTATTATTGTCACAACGCAAACATATAAATTTATATGTTTTTTTATATGCGAATTTTCAGATGATGAATGGGAGATAAAGATGAGTATTAATAACAACTTAAGCCTGCAATTGTTAAACAAAAGCCTCGATGGACTTTGGCTAAAACAGCAAATTAATATGGAAAATATATCAAACTTTTCAACACCGGGATATAAAAGCAAATTTGTTGATTTCGAAACTACTCTGAAGAAAATTTTAAATGATAAAGAGAATGAAGCAACATCTGAAATGAATAGTAAAATAATGTCAAGCAATATAATAATCGGAGAAAATGACAATCAATCATTGCGACTTGATGGCAATAATGTTGATTTAGAAAAAGAAAATCTTCAACTCGCGAAAACCCAGCTTCAATACATGTATACAGTTACAGAACTTAATTCTTATTTTTCAAAACTTAATTCTGTTATTTCAGAAGGCAAAAAATAATTGGAGGTATGTATGTCTTTTTTGCAGTCGCTAAATATAAGTGGGTCAGGACTTACTGCCCAAAGATTAAGAATGGATGTAATATCTGAAAATATTGCAAACATTGATACTACTAGAACAGAAAATGGTGAACCTTACAGAAGAAAAATGGTAGTTTTATCATCGATAGATTCAAATAGTTTTAAAGATATGATGGTAAAAAATTTAAATGATTATGAAATTACAAGAGGTGTTGAAGTTTCTGATATTTTGGAAGATCAAAGTGAATTTAAACTTGTGTATAATCCGGAACATCCTGATGCCGATGAAAATGGATATGTAAGTATGCCTAATGTGGATTCGTTGAAAGAAACTGTAGATATGATGGAAGCTTACAGAGCTTATCAAGCAAATGTAACTGCCTTGAACACAACAAAACAAATGGCAGTTAAAGCTTTAGAAATAGGGAGGTAGATATGTTTATAAAACCTATACAGCCAATTACGGGAATAGATAAAATAAATGATACAAGTAAAATTAGCGGTACGAATGAAAAAAGCAATGGAGTTTCTTTTAAATCAATTTTTAATAATGCTTTAGATAATTACATAGATGCTGAAAACAAAGTAGATGAAGATATATACAAATTAGCTGTTGGAGAAAGCGATGATGTGCATAATTTAATGATAAATACACAAAAGGCAGAATTATCATTAGACTTGGTTATTCAACTTAGAAATAAAGCTTTAGATGCTTACAATGAAATAATGCGTATGGGTGTCTAGTTATAAAAACTTGCACATAGTTTAGGAGCTATTAATGTTAGATCAAATCAAAAATGTTGTCAAAAGTGTAAAAGACTTCTGGAATAAATTAAACAGTAAAAGCAAGAAGCTTATAATTGGTGGATTATTAGGCGTAATTGTTGTAGCGTTGATAATTACGTTGTTTTTAAATAATAAAGACTATGTGGTGCTGTTCAATAATATAGATGAAGAAGAAACAGTTGAAGTAATACAGCAGCTGCAAGAAAATAACGTAGATTACAAATATGAAAATGAAGGTACTATACTAATACCTGAAGAGCAGGAAAGTACGTTAAGAATGCAGTTAGCCCAAACAGGTCATCCTAGAACTGGAACAAACTATGATGTGTTTACTGAAAATATAGATTTTATGACAACCGATTATGAAAAAAGACAATATGAAGTTTATCAATTGCAGGAAAGACTACAAGGTTCCATCGAAACTATTGACGGCGTAAAAGAAGCAATCGTAACAATTAATGTTCCTGAAGAAAAAGACTTTGCTTGGGAAACTGACAAAAAGGAATCTTCTGCATCAGTAAAAATGAATCTTGCTAGTGGAAAGTCTTTATCAGCTTCTCAAATAAACGGTGTAATGCAGCTGGTAGTTAAAAGTGTAGAAGGATTAAAAGAAGAAAATGTTGCCATAGTCGATACTGATGGAAATAGTTTGACAGTCAGCAGCGAAATGAAGCAAACAAATTCAATTAAATTGAAATTAGAAATAGAAAAAGAATTTGAAATTGAAACTGAAAAGGGAGTAACAGAATTCCTTTCTAAAATTTATGGCGAAGAAAATGTGCAGGTATCAGCAAAATGCACTATTAATTTTGATAAGAAAATAAGTGAAATGATGCAATACTTACCGGATGAAGAAACAAATCTCGGAGTACCAAGTGATACTAAAACTGATAAAGAAATAACAGGACCAGGCGAAATTGTCGGAGGTGTAGCTGGTTCTGAAACGAATGCTGAAGTACCAACATATCCTGGCGTTATAATTGAAGGAGACAATATTTATTATAAAGATTCTAACACTATTAATTACTTAGTCAGTCAATTAAAGGAACAAATAGAGCATAATCCGGGGGAAATAGAACAACTCACAGTGGCAGCGGTAATTAACAAAGCGAGTATAAGAGATGAGGAATTAGCTGAAGTTAAAGAATTGATAGCTTTTTCAGCGGGGGTCGGCACAGAAGATGTTTCATTGCACAATATGTTGTTTTATGATACTGATGCGCCTGCTTTACCTGTGATATCAGATGAAGCTAATACAGAAGGTGCTATGACAATGAAAGAAATATTAATATATGGAGGCATTGCATTAGCAGTAATTTCAATATTGATTTTCATAATAAGTTTAATATTAAGGAAAAAACGCAAGAAAAAAGAAGCTGAGAATAAGGATCAAATAAAATCTGAAACAGCTGCTACTGGTGACTACTCCTGGGCTGACATACAGGATGGAATAAAGGTTCAAGAAACACACGAACAAGCAATCAAAAAGCAGTTAAAGGAATTTACAACAACAAATCCTGAAATAGCAGCACAGCTTATTAGAACATGGATTAAGGGAGATGAAGAATAGTATGGCAGAAACTAAATTATCAGGCAAGCAAAAAGCTGCAGCTATTATTATATCCCTTGGTGCGGATGATGCATCAAAAATATATAAATATTTAAAAGAAGACGAAATTGAGCAGCTTACATTTGAAATCTCAAGGTTGCAGCATTTAAGTCCACAAATAATGGAAAATACATTGAAAGATTTTTATGATTTATGTTTGACTCAAAAAGTTATAACTGAAGGCGGCTTTGAATATGCTAGAAACGTGCTGGAAAAAGCCTTTGGAGCTCAGACTGCGACAAGTCTTTTAGAAAGAGTTACAAAGACTTTAAGAACTAAATCATTTGAGTTTATAAGAAAAGCTGATTACAAGAATCTTTTGACTATAATACAAAACGAACATCCTCAGACCATAGCACTTATATTATCCTATGCAAGAGCGGATCAGGCATCGTCTGTAATTGCAGAACTGCCAAAGGAAAAAAGAATAGATGTAGTTGAAAGAATCGCAAAGATGGACCGAACGTCGCCGGAAATAATAAAATATGTCGAACAGGAATTGGAAAAGAAATTTAATTCTATTGTATCCGTTGACTTTACAGAAATAGGCGGAGTAAACTATGTTGCTGATGTAATGAACAACATGGACAGAAGCAATGAAAAATACATATTTGATGAACTTAATAAAAAGGATGTTAAACTTGCTGATGAAATCAGAAAAAGAATGTTTGTATTTGAAGATATTGTTACAATGGATGCAATGGGTATTCAAAGATTTCTGCGAGAAGTTGACAGCAAGGATTTGGTATTTGCTATTAAAGGATCAAATAAAGAAGTTGCGGATGTATTATTCAGCAATATGTCAACAAAGATGGCTGACACAATTAAGTCAGAGCTT
>NZ_JAWQJF010000145.1:0-18076 GCF_033447055.1 Sedimentibacter sp. | reverse complement strand
TACGGGAAGTTAGTTAACATTGGGTTATAATAAAATGAACATCGTGGAAAAATCCCCTTATTTTTTCCAACGTTAATGTACTCCTATATTAAACGGTAATAGTAATTATAGCACAATTCGTAAACAATATCAATTTTTATTTATAATATACTGTTAATGATTAAAAATTGAAAAAAGTATTTGAAAAATTAAGTGCAAATGTATGATTTGTGTATAAATAATTTTAATTCACAAATTGTAAATAATTGCTATTATATTGAAATATTGGTTTAAGTACTAGTTTCAATATTACTCATAATAGTATAATTAAATCAATTCTTAAAATATGTATCATTTTTTATATTCTATTTTATACTTTTCAATATGCTTAATAGTAGATTATATATATTTTCTGTAGACTTAATACTTACATGTTCATTTGGCGAATGAACATCATAAGTGTCAGGACCCATAGAAATTGCATCCAAGCCTGGTATTTTTTCCATCAAGAGCCCACATTCCAAACCTGCATGTATTGCCTCGACTTTCGGTTCTTTCCCGTACATTTCATTAAAAGTTTTAATGCAAATATCTCTTATTTGTGATTGTTTTGCATACTCCCAGCCTGGATAAAATCCTCCAACTTCACATTCGATTGATAAAAATTCTCCAAGTTGTTTCATGGAAGGAGCAAAATCGTGGGTAAATAATGTTCTTACAGAGCTTCTTGGATGATTGTGCAATGTTACAAACTGCTCATCAGTAGTTATTACTCCAAGATTGTTTGAACTTATCACAAGATTTATTGCAGTGCTTCTTGACAAAACCCCATTTGGCGTTAAGTTTACAGCGGTAATAATTTTATTAAACAACTGTTTTTCCATTGGTATTGCTTGTTTTTTAATATCTTCAAGCAATACTGTCACTGATGAATCAGTAAATACATATTCATTTTTAAGAATTTCATTCCATGTTTCTATTTTGTTTTTTACTTGATCTATATTTTCAATACTGATTATTGCATGTGCTTCTCTGGGTATTGCATTTGATTTAGAACCACCATTAATGCTGACCAATTCAACATAATCAAATAAGTCATAAAGTATTCTTCCTAATATTTTATTGGCATTTCCTCTTTCTTTATCTGCATCAGTACCTGAATGTCCTCCCAGAAGACCTTTAACACTTAATTTATATGCAGTCTTACTTTCTTCCTGGAATTTTACCGGTATCTTAAATAAAACTTCCCCGCCCCCGGCACATCCTGATGTAAATACTCCTTCTTCTTCGCTGTCCAAATTCAAGAGATATTTGCTTTTGAAAATATTTCCATCTACTTTTTCTGCACCTGTCATTCCCTTTTCTTCATCTGTTGTTATTAAAACTTCAAGAGCAGGATGTTCTAAATCATCCGATGACAATATGGCAAGGCACATAGCAACAGCAATGCCATTGTCAGCTCCTAACGTAGTATCTGTTCCATATATATATCCGTCAATTATTCTTAATTTTATAGGATCTTTTTCAAAATCGTGAACTACTCCCTCGTTCTTTTCGCAAACCATATCCATATGGCCTTGCAACATAACCGTTGGAGCATTTTCATAACCTTTTGTTGCAGGTTTTTTAATAATAATATTTAAGCTGTCATCTTGTATTACATCCCAGCCATTATTTTTTGCTAAATTAAATAAATAATTCGATACCTGCTTTTCATTTCCTGAACCTCTAGGTATCTTAGTAACTTCCTCAAAAAAATAAAATACCTTTTCTGGTTTTAAACCTTCTAAAACTCGTTCCACAATTACCTCCTAGTTACAAATCATGTTATTCTACATTACCTACTCTGTTAAATGGGAAAAATCTAAAAATTACTTTTCCGATTATTTTGCTTTCGTCAATATAAGGATTTTCCCAATATCTCGCATCATACGAAATTGGTCTGTTGTCTCCTAAAAAGAAATACGAATGTTCAGGAACATTAAATATTTTTGCATCTCCTTCTGATTTTACAACATATGGTTCATCTAGCTTTTCACCATTAATATAAACATCGCCGTCAGCATTTACCTCAACAGTTTCTCCCGGCAATCCAATTAGTCTCTTAACAAGCCTCTTATTGTCAATCTCATCCGATTTAAAAACAATTATATCCCCACGCTTTGCTTCTTTTATATCAAATAATTCATTAACATAAAGTCTGTCACCAGGTATAATAGTGTCCTCCATTGAACCTGTTGGCACTGTAACTAATATAAACACAAACTTATTTAAAAACAATACAATAACCAGAGCAATTACTACAGGAACGACCCACTCTTTAATAAAATACTTCATTTCCCCACATCCATTCTACTTTATCTTCCATAATCACACGAATTTGACCTAAAGCAGCCTTTAGTGCCATTTCAGGCAAAAATAAATCATCTATATATACAGATGATACAATTACATTAAACCCGCCCTTTTTAAAATTTTCAAGATATCTATTTTTTATAACTTCTTTTTCTCCTGCCAAATATCTGTTATAAATTTCGCCCGCAAGGTCTAAGTGAGTATCTACGACTATATTATTCTTATGTAAATATAATGCTGTCTGTTTAAAATTCATTTACGTCTCCTTTACAATACTAATACTATTATTATAAATAGTTTGTATAAATTTTACAAGCTTATTTTGAGAACATCAGAATAACCAATTTCAGCATTTTAAATTATTGTCTTAAAATGACTAAATATGTAATCCATTCATTTTCAAATGTTTTACAGTTTGTCTTCCGAAATTTGTTATTAATGTACCGCTTCTTCCTTTGTATATTTCAACCATAGAGAATTTTTCCAGGTTAATTAAAACAGTTCTAATTTCCTGCTCGCTTATAAAAATTCCTTTTTTCTTTGCTATTTCACAAAGACTTCTTCTGCCTAGCCTCTTGTTGCTTAAATATCCCTTTTCCAATTCTTCCAGCACAAATATGTATTTTCTGATATTGTTACCTGCAATTTCCAAAAATTCAACAATGTTGTCTTGTTCATTTATATCATCGTCTTCACAATTATCATCTTGGCAGTTAAAAGGCAAATCCTTAGCATCTATTTGACTCAAATCCAAATTAACTAAATATTCAACACAGTTTTTCAATTCTCTTACATTTCCATTCCAATTATAATCAATAAGTATATTTTTTGCTTTTTCTGTAAGTGTAAAATTGTTTTTAAAATGTTTTTTTTCATATTCAATAAAAAATAATATGTCTTCTTTTCTTTCTCTGAGAGGAGGAATTTTTAAAGGAAGCACATTTAATCTGTAGAACAAGTCATTCCTAAACTCTCCATTTGCAACAAGTTTTTTTATGTCCTTGTTTGTAGCAGCTATAATTCTAATATCTACGTCTATAAGTCTATCTCCTCCAATCCTTACTATCTGCCTTTCCTGCAAAGCTCTAAGAAGTTTTACTTGAAGATTCATTGGCATTTCTGAAATTTCATCCAAAAATAAAGTGCCTTTATGTGCCAATTCAAAAAGACCTGGTTTTCCGCCTTTTCTTGCACCTGTAAATGCACCTTCTTCATAACCAAACAACTCGCTTTCCAAAAGGTTCTCCGGAAATGCGCCACAGTTTACAGCAACAAATTGATATTTTTTCCTTTTTGAGTTATTGTGAATAGCTTGTGAAAACAATTCTTTGCCTGTACCTGTTTCTCCTGTCAGTAATATTGATGAATCTGATTTTGACATACGTTTAGCTATACTTTTGCATTCTATTATTGAACCGCTTGTTCCAATTATATCATCAAATGTATATTTTGCATTGTGTCCATGTCCAATGAGCTGTTTTCTGAGAATATGTTCCTTTTTTTCCATATCAATATACTTTCTTATTATGGCAACAGCACCATACAATTTTCCTGAATGGGCAATTGGATTAACAGTAACTACAACATCATATCCATTTATTTTAACTATTTTCTCTTCTACAGATTTTAAGCTATTCAAAACATATTCAAAAGGTATTTGTGCAAATAGTAATATTCCATCTTCATTTAATACTTGGTGTTCTTCAAGTCCGATGATTTTTCTTGCATTTTCATTGTATAAAAATACATCTCCTTCATAGCCAATTCCAATTACTCCGGAATCAATAACCTGTAGCAATATGTCTAACTGGCTTTCACGGCTATTTGTAAGTTCTAGTATTTTCAATAAACCAAAATTAGGTGTGTCAATTTCTTCGTAACTTCTGATGATATCCTGCCTGTCAAGCAAAGGAAATAAATCAAATTTGTATCCCACATCAAGTATGGAATTTATATCAAGCAAACTGTTGCCAATATTGACAATACTTTTCACTATCTCCGGAGCAAATTCTGTCTGTCCCAAAATAATTACCGTTTTATCATTTAAATTATTTTTATCTGTCGACCAATATGAATGAAGAACAATATGTCTTGCACCTAATTGATATATTACTGAAATAATTTGTTCAGCCATTTCAGGACTTTCATCAATCAATACTACTTCAGTTCCCGCTTTTATTTTTTTTATATTGTCTAATCCTGATTTAGATATTGTTCTGGTTGCAAAAAGCAAATCAGACTCTTCTTTAATATAATTCTTTACTTTTTCATACATGTCATAAGAAGGAATTAAAATTACATCAGAATCTATTTTTTTTTGTTTGTCTATATCATCAATACAAATTTTTTTTACTATTATATTGTCTTGAAACAAACTCATTATTTGTTTGTAATAGGAGTTGACTGATTCTATACTATAACTTACAATAGCTAATGATTTCTTCATAAAGTTCTCCCGATATTATTAATTATTGTTAATTGTTATTTATTATCATTATTTCCTTTGATGCTTTATTTAAAACTTCATTACCGCTTTCAGTTACAGCGACTATATCTTCAATACGCACACCAAACTTTCCCGTCAAGTAAATTCCAGGCTCTATGCTGAATACCATGCCTTTTTCTAAAATTTTTTCATTGCTCTTTTTAATATCCGGAGATTCATGCACCGAATAACCAATACCGTGACCGAGTCTTGTGATGAAATATTTGCCATATCCTTCTTTTTCTATTATTTCTCTTGCTGCTTTGTCAACATCAGGAATGTACGCTCCTTGTACAGCTGCCTTTTCGCCTGCTTCCTGTGATTTTAAAACAATTTCATAAATTTTTCTTTCTTCCTCTGTAATTCCTCCGACAAACACTGTTCTTGACATATCTGCACACATATTATTATATTTGCAACCCCAGTCAAGTATTATAATATCTTTTTCCTGTATAACTCTCTGGTCACTGTTATAATGCGGATAAGAAGAATTAGGCCCTGAACAAACCATTGTAAATCCTTCATCAGCACCCTTCAATTTAAAAATTTCATTCATTTTTTTTGAAATATCCGCTTCTTTTATTCCCGGTTTTATAAATTTTAACAATTCTATATATGACTCATCTGTTATTCGAGCTGCCGTTCTAAGATTTTCAAGTTCTTCTTCGTCTTTTATCATTCTCATTTCTTCGAGCAGAGGCTTACCGTTCACAAATTTAACGTCCATGGCTTCCATTATTTGAAGTATTAGAAAAGCTCTCTCTGTTGAATTAACGCCTATTGTTTTACCTATTAATTCCTGTTCTTCAAAAGCTTTTTTAATTGTATCAGTAAATAAATCTCCGTCGAACCATCCGTACACTTTGATATCCGAACCTAGTACTTCCTGAACTTCATCAACTGTCAATAAATTGCATATGTAAAAATATGTTCCGTCATTTTTAATTATTATAGCTTGAAACCTTTCACAAAGATGAGTATTATGCCCCATTATAAATTCCATTTCTTCAGATGGCGCTATCAGTATTGCATCCATATTTTTCTGTTGTAAAATGTTTACAAGTTTATCCAAATATTTTTTTCTCATTACATACCTCTTTCCTAACGATTACCTTACATATTGATAATCCATTATTTACATTATACTACTGATAGTTCAAGAAGTAAATTACCTGTTTCAAACCTGTTTAAATTCCGCTGAAATATAGATATTAATTTGTCAATTTCGAGTTCTATGTTTTACCGTCCTATGTAAGCAATAACCAAAATTGTCACAGCTTGCAATTTATCAGTTTTGTGTTATAATATCTATTAATTGACTTTAATGTTTTGTTTTATATAGATTGTATTTTTGGAGGAAAAAATGAAAATAGTAATTGTTGGTGGTGGAAAAGTTGGCTACACATTAGCACAACAATTATCTACTGAAAATCATGACATTATACTTGTTGACGACAATAGCGATGTGCTAAATCACGCTGATGAAACCCTTGATGTTATGTGCATAAAGGGTAACGGAGCGAGTGTGGAAATTTTAAGAGAAGCAAATATAAGTGAAGCTGATTTGTTAATAGCAGTCACCGATGGTGATGAATTAAATATGATATGTTGTGTAATAGGTAAAAAGTTAGGAGCGAAGCATACGGTTGCCCGTGTAAGAAATACCGATTATTCTAACGAATTCAAAATGCTCAAACAAGAACTCGAACTTGACATGATCATAAATCCTGAGATGGATGCAGCTGATGAAATTGCCAGAATGCTTCAATTCCCTTTAGCCACAAATGTTGAATCATTTGCTTCCAATATGTTAGAAATGGTCGAATTTCGTGTGCTGGAAAGCGATGCATTAGTTAATATAAAATTAATGGATTTAACTAAAAAGATACCGGCTAAAGTTTTATTTTGTGTCGTAAGAAGAAACGGTGAAATTACCATTCCTAAAGGAAATTTTATATTCTGCACTAATGATTTAGTTTATGTAATTGGTGAAAGAAGTGATATTTTCAATTTCTTTAAATTTTTAGGCAGAAGTTCTCATAAAGCTAAAAATGTTACTATTATTGGAGGAAGCAGAATAGCAATTTATTTAACATGGATATTAAATGAAGTAGGTATAAATGTTAAAATAATTGAATTAGACAAAGACCGATGCATTTTATTGAATGATATATTATCAAATACTTTAATTATTCGTGGAGATGGTACAGATCAAGAAGTACTGGATAACGAAAACATTCGGGCAGCTGACGCATTTGTAGCTTTAACAGACAGGGATGAGGAAAATTTAATTTCATCTTTATATGCACATCAATGCGGCATAAATAAAGTTGTATTGAAAATTAATCGTCAAAATTATTTCCCTATTGTTAAGAAGCTTGGATTAGACAGCATTATAAGCCCTAAATTTACTACTGCCAGCAATATTCTAAGATATGTTCGTGCTTTGAATAATTCACAAGGTATCGCAGTAGAAAAGCTGTATAAAATATTAGATGATGAAGCAGAAATTGCAGAATTTACTGCTAATAACTCTGCAGATTTATTGAATATCAAATTGAAAAATTTAGTATTAAAAAAGGATGTATTGATAGCTGCCATAGTACGCAATAAAAAAATAATTATCCCATATGGAAATGACTTTATAAAAGAAGGCGATAAAGTTATTGTAGTAACTAAGACTGGTTTTATTTCTGACCTTAGCGAAATATTAGAGGATTAGTCGGAGGCAATGTAATGAATATTCGAGTTGTACTTAAAATACTAGGTACAGTTTTATTTTGGGAATCAATACTTATGATTCCGTCACTTGTTATTTCAATAATTGATAACAGCTATGATATAAATGCTTTTATTATCTCTATCGTATTAATAGGTATAATAGGTTTAATTTTGAAAAACATAAAAACTAACAATTTTCAGTTGCGCAAAAGAGAAGGTTATGCATCCGTTGCTATGTGCTGGCTTGTGATGTCTCTATTTGGTGCATTACCTTTTTATTTAAGCGGAGCAATTCCAAGCTTTATTGATGCATTATTTGAAACAGCTTCAGGTTTTACAACAACCGGTTCCAGTATTTTACAAGATATCGAAAGTCTTCCCAGAGGTTTAATATTTTGGAGAAGTTTCACTCACTGGATAGGCGGTATGGGTGTTCTCGTATTTACATTAGCATTAGTTCCTTCCTTAGGTGCCCGCTCTGTTTTTTTAATGCGTGCAGAAAGCCCAGGACCTTCACCCGGGAAATTGGTTCCAAAACTTTCAGATACAGCCAAAATATTATATGTTATTTATGGAGCTATGACATTAATTTTAATTATTCTTTTAATTATTGCCGGTATGCCTGTTTTTGATTCATTTATACATGCTTTTGGAACTGCCGGAACTGGAGGATTTTCTTCTAAATCATTAAGTATAGGCTATTATAATAATCCTTGTTTTGAATGGATAATTGCAATATTTATGTTCTTATTTGGTGCAAATTTTTCTCTTTATTATTTAATAATTAAAGGTGATTGGAAAAGTATATTTAAAAATGAAGAATTAAAATTTTATGGAATTACGGTATTGATTGCTATAATATTAATTTGTATCAACATTTTACCATTGTATAATTATTCCATTGTAGAAGCGATTAGACGCTCAGCTTTTCAAGTATCAACTTTAGTTACAACTACAGGCTATGCAACAGCCGATTTTAATTTGTGGCCTATGTTTTCAAAATCAATTTTATTAATGCTTATGTTTTTTGGAGCATGTGCAGGTTCAACAGGCGGTGGAGTAAAATTTATAAGAATTTTAGTTCTAGCTAAATCCATTATTTATGAAATAAGACACACTATACATCCGACTTCAATACAAACTGTTAAAGTTGATGGCAAGTCATTAGATAATGATACTTTAAAAAGCATAATGATTTTCTTTTTTGCGTATGTTGCAATTATTATAGTTGCCGTACTAATTGTATCATTGGATAATTTTGATTTTATGACTACTTTTTCAGCTGTTCTTGCGACAATAAGCAATATAGGTCCTGGTTTTGAAGTAGTAGGACCCATGGGTAATTATGCTGACTTTTCAATACTGAGCAAATTCACCATGACTGCATGCATGATAATAGGAAGACTTGAAGTAATACCTGTAATAACATTGTTTGCTCCTTCCGTATGGAAGAAGCATTAGATATTTTATAAAACATGACCATTGGCCCAGCCGGTGGTCATGTTTTATATCAGAAATCACTACCTAATTTAATGACATCTTTTATTTTTGACATTATTATTTCATAGCCTCCTTTTGAATGAGGTATAAGGCAATTAGAACAATCTTTAATACCATTTTTTATAACATAGTTGCCACCGCAATCTCCTTTTAACGCATATAGAGGACAGTAACAAAAAAGGCAATTGAAGTTTTCCACATCGTCTGTTTTGTGGCAAGGAAAAAACTCACATTTAGTGTTTTGAAAAAATTTGTAATTCTCAGTAAAAAAATTATGCTTCCTTTCAATACATTCTTTATTGTTTAAATCCGTTTTAACATATGATTTAATTACATCTATTTCTTTTTTACCCATATTATCATCTAAAAATGTCCTGGAAATTTTAATTTCCTCAAAATCATTTCTATACTTTTCAATAGTTTTTAATATTATTTCATATTCAATTCCAGGTATTATATAAGTTACAACAACAAAAATATGAGTATATCCATTTTCTTTTAGTTTGTCAAGACACATTTCCATGTTATCAACTTCAATAGTTTCTATATACTTTTTTCTTGAGTCATTGATAGAACATCCAAAACTTGCTACAACAATCGCTTTTTTCATATTTCCTCCTTTAATTTTCAAGTAGTTTATAAGTATTTAATATGTCGGGTGAAATCTATTTTCAAGCTAATATTATCCACTGCTGTAAAATTTCCAAACTTCTTGCTAAGATTATTAATTTCTATCATAATTTCCTTTCACTGCATCATGCTATAGTCTTTTTAGGAATGAAATACGGACATTTATTGATTTCATCCTCGTATATATCTGCATCTATACCAAAAATATTTTTCAACATGGATTTATTAATAATTTTATCAGGTATATCAAATTCGGATAATTTTCCCCTGTTAATTACCATAATTTTATCAGAATATCTTGATGCCTGATTTAAATCATGTAAAACCATAACTACGGTTATTCCCAAAGTATTATTTAATTCTTTAATAAGCTCTAAAACTTCCAACTGATATGATATATCAAGATAAGTTGTTGGTTCATCAAGAATCAAAATTTGTGGCTTTTGTGCCAAAGACATTGCTATCCAAGCCCTCTGTCTTTCCCCACCTGATAACGTACAAACAAGTCTTTTCCGCATATTTTCAAGTCCGGTTTTTTCTATAGCCCAGCTCACAATCTCATTATCTTCCTTAGATAATCTCTTCCCGAAATTCAAATGTGGATATCTTCCATAGGATACTAATTCTTCTACCGAAATATCTGATGATACATTTTTAACCTGAGGCAGGACTGCAAGTTTTTTAGCAATTTCTTTAGTATCTATTTGTTTAATATTATTTTTGTCTAAAAAAACATTTCCTCTTGAAAATTTTAAACATCTGCTTACCGCTTTTATGAGAGTAGATTTTCCTGAACCGTTTGGCCCGATTATGGTTACAATTTCTCCGGTATTTATATGAAAATTAATGTCTTTAAGCACTTCTTTATCACTGTAACTAACATCTAAATTTTCAACTGTTATGTTCATTTTAATACTCTCCTTTTTTTCTAAGTAAATACAAGAAAAATGGTGCTCCCAAAGCTGACATTATTATTCCAACAGGTATTTCTAAAGGTGCAAAAAGTACCCTTGCCAAAGTATCACAAAGCACAACCGTAGCTGAACCTGTGAAAATAGTTGCCGGTAACAAGTATCTATAATCCGAACCAATAAAAAGTCTTGTAATATGAGGCACTATCAAACCTACAAATCCTAACAATCCTACAACACTTACAGCTGCTCCTGCAAGGAGTGATGAAATAACAATAAATAAAAATCTCGTTTTTTCAACATTCATTCCAAGTCCGATAGCTACCTCATCTCCCAGCATTAAAACATTCAATTTATTAGGCATAAGTAAAACTAACGCAACTCCAACTGATGCGTATGGCCATATCATGCTTACCTGCTTCCAGTTAACTGCTGAAAGACCTCCAACCATAAATCCAATTACACCTGCTATTTTATTAGGATAGAAAGTCATAATAATATTATTTCCGGCTCCTAAAAGAGAAGAAACTGCAACTCCGGCTAAAATTAATCTTGTAGGTGCTGCTCCGTCCTTCCATGCTAAAATATATATGAACAATGTAGCAATAAGTGCTCCCGCAAAAGAACAAATTGGAGCTAAATAATAATAGTTCGGAAAAAGTATGAGAACAATAAGCGTCATAAGGCCTGCTCCGGATGAAACACCTATTATATTAGGTCCAGCCAATGGATTTCTCATAATACCTTGTAAAATTGCCCCGGATAAAGCAAGACATGTTCCCACTAATGATGCCACTATTGTCCTAGGCAATCTAACATTCCATATTATTTGATAATTTACAGAAGACAGACTCACAAAGAGTGTATCAATTATTTCCTTAATAGATATTCTAACTGCTCCATTAGCCATACTTATTAAAAAGCTTATAACAGACAGACAAATACAAGCAATTAAAATTAATCCTTTTTTTATTCCTTTTTCCTTAATATTACGACATTCCATTATGTACTCCTAATTACAATTAGTCCCGGATTATCCTACTTTATTACAAGTGGAACGACACGAATGCCGTTCCATTAAATTATTATATTCTATTGTTCTTTAAACACTTCAGGATATAATATTTTAGCTAAACCTTCATATGCTTCAGGATATCTTTGATTTGGTTTGTAGAGATATAAATCCTTTGGCAAAACAATGTATCTGTCTTCTTTAACTGCTGTAAGAGAAGCCCACGCAGGATTGTCCAGTGCTTCAGTTTTCAATCTTTCTTTGATTTTTTCCAAATCACTTCCCATTGTTTGTACGAAAATGAAATCCGGATCTTCTTGTATTATTTTTTCCATGCTAAATGTCTTTGTATCTGTTACATCACTAGCAGCATCTGATATGTTTACAGTGTTTAAATCTTTAAGCATTTCTCCAACCATTGTGTTAGAATCTCTTACTGTGATACTTTTAGCTGTTGCAAATAAAATTACTGCTTTATAATTTTTGTCAGTAGGAACTTTTGATATTATTTCATCAACGCCCTTTTGAATTTCATTCACATTATTTTCATATAAATCTTCTCTTCCGGTAATAGCTGTAAATAGTCTTACTGTTTTATAATAATCTTCTAACAAATCATTGTCTAATCCTATAACTTCAATACCGCTCTGTTCTAAAACCGGAATCATTTCTTTTTGAGCAGCATAACTGCTTGCAACAATAACCAAGTCCGGCTTTAAAGACAATACCTTCTCCATGCTTGGTGAACCTACCGCTCCTACTACTTCTGCTGACATAGCATTTTCTATTATTTTATCTTCTGATTCTTCAACTCTTCCTATAACAGTTCCACCAGCCTGATCCCAAATTTCCAATAATGAGTTTTGTAATACAACTACTCTTTCAGGATTCTTTGTTATAGTTACTTCTTGATCTCTAAAATCGGTAAATGTAACATTTTCTTCGTTAATTATTATATTGTATTTAGACTCCCATTCCTTTTTTTCTTCATTTTTGTTAATTTCAGTTTCACCTTCAATAGTTTTAATTTCTGTATTTAAAGTAGCATCTGTTTTAACCCCAAAATATTTGCTACATCCTGCAATTAATGTAGCTATCATCAAAATCAGTATTAGTACTAATAACATTCTTAATTTTTTCATTTTATTTATCCTCTTTCATTTAAGTTATAACCTCTTTGGGTTATGATTTTATTTTCTTTAATGTAAGTTGAACTGTTTCCAACTATTACTATGCTTACCATATCAACTGCATCATAATCAATTGTGTCTATAGTGCATATAATAACTTCCTGGTTTTCCCTCGCAACATTTTTTACTATTCCAACAGGAGTTGAACTTGATTTATATTTTTTCATTATTTCAAAAGCATGTTGTAAATAATCAGGACGCCCTTTGCTTCTAGGATTATAAATACATATTACGAAATCTCCTTGTGATGCTAGATCAACTCTTTTATAAATAAGGTCTATGGGTGTCAATAAATCACTTAAGCTTATGTGGCAGAAATCATGCATAAGCGGTGCTCCAAGAACAGCTGCTGCTGCAGTTGACGCCGTTACTCCGCTTATTATCTTCACTTCCTCATCTTCTGCTATTTCAAGAACAAGTCCTGCCATGCCATATACACCTGCATCTCCTGAGCTTATAACTGCAACAGTCTTTCCAGTTTTAGAAATTTCAACTGCTTTTTTCACCCTGTCTATTTCCTGTTTCATGCCGTTTGAAACTACTTCTTTATCATTAATAATATCTTTAACTAAATCTATGTATGTTTTGTATCCCACAATAACATCAGATTTCTTAATTGCATTCATTGCCTCATATGTCATTGTATCTTTGCTTCCCGGCCCTATTCCGACTACGTATATCATTTATATCTCCCATTTTTTATTTATTAATATTGTTGTAAAATATGAAATATCCTCTTGTTTTATATTTTTAATATCTCTATAAACCATTTCTTTATTTTTTGATGAATTACTTACAACAATTGAGCAATTTTCCAGTTCCTCATCTAACAGTATCTTTATAATATCGTTAAAATTTTTATATACCTTCATTAAAACAATGGAATTTTCATTTTTTATATATCTTTTTAGTTTTTCCATTTCCATATTTGCTGGAAGAATTATAAGAGGGTCTTCACCTTCAACCAGTGGGAAATTGTTGTTGGCCGCAATATCCAAAAATGATGCAATGCCAGGTATGGTGGTAATTTTTACTTTGTTTTTCAATAATTTTAAAAGATAAATATACGTACTGTAAACCATTGGGTCTCCAATAGTTACAAAACCGACCTTTTTCCCATCGGAAACATCTTGCTCAATTTCACCGGCTATTACATCCCATGAATTTTGAAGTTCTAAGCAATCATAATTCATTGGGAAATGTCTATCTTTGACTTCAGTACTTTTATTTAAATACCCTTTTACTATTTCATGAGCGATGCTATAAGTTTCATCTTTCTTAGCTGTTGGTACATACAATATGTCAAGAATTCCCAGTACATCAATAGCACTCTTAGTTACTTTATCACTGTTACCAACGCCAACTCCAATTCCGTAAAACATAATACCCCCTGTTAGTCAATATTGTATAAAAGAGCGTTGCATATTGCTGCTGCTATGTTGCTTCCACCTTTTCTTCCCTTTGCAACAATGTATTCAACATTATCTAAACTCATTATTAATTCCTTTGCTTCCACTACATTTACAAAACCTACAGGAACCCCTATTATCAATTCAGGTTTAAACTTACCCTCTTTAATAATTTCATAAAGTTTTATTAGTGCTGTGGGCGCATTACCTATTGCCATAATTACCGGTCCCTTATTTTTAGCTGCTCTTTCCATTGAAACAGTTGCTCTTGTTTCACCACGCATCTGTGCTTCTTTTGCTACATCTTCATCAGCCATAAAAAATTTAATTGTAACACCAAACTTTTCAGCAGCTTTTTTATTGATGCCTGCATACGCCATATTTGTGTCAGTAACAATTGTTGCGCCTATTTTTAAAGCTTCTTTTGCTCTGCTGACTGCATTTTCTGAAAAACATAAATTATTTAAATAATCAAAATCTGCTGATGTATGTATTACCCTTTTTATAATTGGTTCTTTTTCCGTATCTAACTTCAAATTTCCTAACTCTTCTTGTATTAATTCAAAACTTCTTTTTTCAATATTGTGTGGTTCCACATATTCTATGTTGTTCATTTTTCCTCCTGTCCACAATAATATCTCAATTAAAATTTACTTCGTAATCATCTATTGCTGCAGCAACCGTAACTGAATTAGCAATTGATTTTCTTATTATCAGTTTTTTAGAACTACTTCCCATAATTGCTGCTCTCTCGCAAACTGTATCAACACCTGCAACTTTCTTTACAAAGTCAGACTCGGTAAAATCACCTTCTAGGGAATTAAGCTCTTCCTTTGTATATGTATTAAACGGAACTTTAAAAATTTCAGAAGTTTTAATAATCCCTTCTTCCTCTTTTTTTAAATCTATGGAATTTATAGATTGTATTCCAAAGTATGAAATATTATTTTCCGTGAGCACTTTTTTTACTGAATCATAAATATTATCAAAACTTGTACCCTTCCTGCATCCAACCCCAACTGATACTATTCTTGGAATTAAGTTTAATGTTTTGTCAAAAGGCTTTTTATTGTTGTCTAAACTGATACATATACCTATATTTTTCTCATTTGCATCTAACTCTTTTGGTATATCACTTACTATATCAAATTCACTTTATAATCCGATTTTTTTATCTTCAATTATATCTGCAGCGATGTCTTTTGCTTCTTTTAAACTTACTATGTAAAGATTTTTATTTGTTGCCCATTCATCAACAGCAAATTTATCATTAACATCTGTTCCGGTTGTAATAATTGGATTTCCGCCAACCACATGAGCAATTTTTAATGTAAGCTTATTTGCTCCTCCTATATGCCCGCTTAAAAGAGAAATAACATTCAGCCCTCTTTCATCCATACATATAACGGCAGGATCTGTTTTTTTGCTCGTAACAAATGGAGCTATTGCTCTTACAGCTATTCCCGCTGCTCCTATGAAAATTATGCAGTCCTTATTTTCAAAAGACTTTTCGGTGCTTTTATATAAATTGTCAGGTATTAATTTTACATGTTTTCCTGCGTTTACATATCTTTCAGGAACAAATGCTTCTATTTTACATTCCTTTAAACTTTCTATAATTTTATCGCATAGTCTTGCGCCGTTTCCAGAAAAAGCATATATATCTATATTCATTTTTCGATACCAACAATTTTATAAATTTTATCCATATCAAGAGAATTTCTCACACAATCAGCTAATAAATCATATTGACTTTCTTTGTACTTGTTCATATCAAAATCTTCAAGATTGTTTAAAGATATACCCTTCTGCTCGGCTAATATTTTAATAATTGCATTAACAACCTCACAGTTATCAAAAATACCGTGTATATAGCTTCCTGCAACATTGTTGTTTACACATCCATCAAGCTTATCATCTATTGTGTTCATTGGGTCACCCTCGATAACTTCAGTTTCTCCCATATGAATTTCATATCCTTCAACTTCTATTCCTGATAATTTCTCATATAAACCATTTAATTTATTAATTTTACCATTTGTTTGAGTTGTTGTTTTTTCTTTGTAAAAGGTTGTCCGAGTTTTCAAAAGTCCAAGTCCTCTGATGCTTCCTCCACCTTCTACATTATCAGGGTCATTTATTATTTCTCCAAGCATTTGATAACCGCCACAAACACCAAAAACTGCTTTACCTTCATTTGCATGCCTTACAATTTTAGTTTCTAAACCGGATTGTCTAAGCCACATTAAATCTTCAATAGTATTTTTAGTTCCTGGTATAATTATCATACTAGGATCGCCAATGTCTTTAGCAGATGATATATATCTTACAGAGACACCTTTTACCATGGAAAAAACATTAAAATCAGTAAAATTTGACAAACGAGGCAATTTTATCACTGCTATCTCTATTAAGCCATGCTCATCATTGTTGTTTAATCTTTCTGAAAGACTGTCTTCATCATCTATGTCAACTTTTAAATAAGGAACAACTCCTAAAGTACTTACATTAGTAATATCAGAAAGCATGTCTAATCCCGGTGTCAATAAATTAATATCACCTCTGAACTTATTGATGACAAATCCTTTAACTCTTGCTTTTTCTTCATCATTAAATAAAAGCATTGTGCCTGCCAAAGATGCAAAAACTCCACCTCTATCGATATCCCCGACAATTATCACAGGAGCATCAACCATTTCTGCCATACCCATATTTACAATATCTTGTTTTCTCAAGTTTATTTCTGCGGGACTTCCCGCACCTTCAATTACTATAATGTCATATTCCCCCGCTAATGAATTATATGCTTTCATAATATGGGGAATCATGTCTTGCTTGTAAGTGTAGTATTCGCCCGCAGTCATGTCTTTGAATACTTTGCCGTTTAACACAACTTGTGAACCTTTATCTCCTGTAGGTTTTAATAAAATCGGGTTCATCCTGACATCTGGTTCAATTCCTGCTGCTTCTGCCTGCATTACTTGAGCCCTTCCCATTTCTAATCCATCTTTTGTTATATATGAATTTAAAGCCATGTTCTGTGATTTAAATGGAGCTGTTTTATATCCGTCCTGCTTGAATATCCTGCCAAGTGCTGCTGTTATTAAACTTTTTCCTGCATTAGATGTTGTTCCCTGGACCATTATTACTCTAGCCATATGCTTGTTCCTCTTATTTCTTTTTTAGTGATGTTCATTATTAGATCAACACTTCCTTTTTCATGTTTTCCTGTTTGCGAGCTTGTTTGATGATCCGATACTATAATAATTTTTGTGTTTCTATCAGCATTTTCATATATTATACTTAAAAACTCTCTGTCTATTTTTTCGATGAATTTTATTTTACCCACTAAATCTTTACGGTGAGACACTTCATCTGTTCCATTTATATGAGCAATTACAACATCATGACTTTTTATTTCATTCAAAACAGCGCTTGCTTTTTCAACTAAATCAGTATCTGTATCCCCTGTTGCATTATTTAGTTCTGCCAAATCAATATTCATGCACTTGGCAATACCTTTCACAATTTCAGCGCAGCATACACAAGAACATGATTTGTTGTGCAATGCTGAAAACTCGGGCAATTTAATTTTTTCCGAAACACCCCAAGGATAAAACATGTAATCATTGTTATTTATTGTGATTTTGTTATTTTCAACAAATTCATTAAGCACATCTATATTTTTAATATCCTTAAGCAGTTCATCAAAATTTTGACCTACATTTTCATGAGGGGGTACATTATTTATTAAAGCAGTAAGTTTATTTTTTTTAACTGTTAATAAATTTCTGTAATCGCTTATATGATAAAATTTTATGCCGCTGCCTAATTTCAAATGCTGTGAAGCAATTTCCATTTCATTTCTGCTTAAACCTTTTCCG
>NZ_JAWQJF010000144.1:0-11751 GCF_033447055.1 Sedimentibacter sp. | reverse complement strand
TGCTGTTGAAATTGTGATTCCTCTTTCTCTTTCTTCTGGTGCCTTGTCAATGTTTTCGAATGCTACTGCTTCGCCTGTACCATATCTTTCATGTAATGTCTTTGTAATAGCCGCTGTTAAAGTTGTCTTACCATGATCAACGTGGCCAATTGTTCCTACATTAACATGCGGTTTTGTTCTTTCATATTTTTGCTTTGCCATTTTATTTCCTCCCAGGATTATTTTATTTTTATTTAAATTTGGAGCCTACGCCCGGACTCGAACCGGGGACCTCTTACTTACCATGCAAGTGCTCTACCTCCTGAGCTACATAGGCATTATGTCATTCTTAAATGTTAGCAAAAATTATTATATCAATAAAGCAATAATAAATCAATAGCAAAATTGGAATAACTTACAAAAGGAATCAGAATGTTTCATGTTTTTTTTAAGACTGCATTTTTTTCTTAACCCTTTGCAAAGCGTTATCAATAGATTTAATATTTTTATTGAGCATCAATGATATTTCTTTATAGGATTTGCTCTTGCAGTATTGATTTAAAACAATCTTTTCAAAATCACTCAAATTTTCATACGTTATTTCAGAACAAATATTCCTTTCTTGCTCGTTGATGTAAACGTATTCCGGATTTAGTTTATCCATCTCTCCAAATTTATATATTTCTGAACAATTGCATTCCAAATCACAATAATTGCAAAAAGATATATCACAACTTATCTCGTCATAAGCCTTTGATTTTCTTATTGCAGAAAAGATTTGTCTTCGAATACACAATTCAACAAATGTTCGAAAACTACAGCCAAATTCTGCATTGTAGTTTCGAATTGCTTTAATAAATCCTATCATAGCTTCCTGAAACAAATCATCCATTTCGCCGCCAACAATGAAGAAAGAACTTATTATTTTTTTAACCACAAAGGCATATCTTGTATATAAACACTTTTCGGCATTGTCATCGCTATTTCTAATTTTTTCAATAAGTTCTTCATCCGAAAAAGCATCATATTTTTCCCTGTTATAACACAGACTGTTTATTATAAAAAAAGGACTAACCATAAAGCACACTCCCCACTTGTATAGGAATATATTATATGTATTTACAATTAATGTCAATATGTTACATGCTTCTTCGTATTTTTTCTAACTTGTTTAAAGTTTCTTCATCTATAATTTGGTCAATATTTGTTCCTTTTTGTCGAGGCTTCTCAGTTTTTGTTCTAATATCCTTTTTAGTGTTTTCTAATTTCATAATCATTTCTTGTGCAGAAATTCGTGTTCCACCTCTAGCCAGTACAATTTGCTGTATGGCACCGTCTGAAGTAGCTACCTGCACCTGCTCATATCTTCCAATTTTATCAAGCTGTTTTTCAATATAGCTGTCAGCAGTTTCATGTTCTTTTGTATACACAACTACTATACCATCAATTTGTTCTTCCTTTTCCAAACTTCCTTTTACAAGATGAGCATCAAACACAACAATAACCTTCAACCCTCTGTATGCCTGGTATTCAATAAGAAGTTCAATAAGCTTGTTTCTGCTGTTCGCTATATTTTTAACTTCCCTGTAATATTGCCATTGATTAATAATATTGTAACCATCAATAAATAGATAATCTTTTTTCGTTCTTGACATTTCAAATAGTCCTTTGCTTCATTATTTCATATATGATAACAGAAGCTGCACAAGAAGCATTTAGAGAATTTACATTTCCTTTCATAGGAATTTTAACGATTGTATCGCATCTTTCCTTCACAAGTCTTCCGATGCCAAAACCTTCGTTTCCAATTACCAAGCCAACAGGAACATCAAACTTTTCTTCATATATATATTTCTCTCCATCCATATCAGCGCCGTATATCCATAAACCCTTTGACTTCAATTCTTCTATTGCATTGCTTATATTTGTAACTCTGGCTACAGGTAAAAATTCTATAGCTCCGGCAGAAGATTTAGCAACAACGCCGTTAACTTGTGCTGCTCTTCTTTTAGGTATAATTACACCATGAGCACCTAGACATTCTGCAGAACGAATAATAGCCCCAAGGTTGTGAACATCGGTTATTTCATCAAGAATTATAACAAATGGTTTTTCACCCTTTTTCTTGGCATAATCAAGTATATCATCAATTTCCTTGTATTCATATTCCATTGCTTCGGCAATAATTCCCTGATGTATTTTGTTTTCACTTAGTCTGTCAAGCATAGCCTTATCAACATTTTTAATTAGAATATTCTTCGCTTTTGCCATTTCGATCACCTTTGCAAAAGACCCTTGCGCAGCTTCTTTGCTAATTAATATAGTGTCTATTTGAGCGTCACTTCTCAATGCTTCCATTACCGGATTTTTACCCTCTATTATTCTCATTATTATCATCCTTTTCATTAAGTATTTCAACGATTCTATTGAACAGTTCCATTAACCGGTCCATCTCATTGTTAAGATATAAGTACCCAATCAACGCTTCAAATCCTGTTGCATATCTGTAATCCATTAACTCTGCATTTTTAGGAGAAGATGTGACTTTGGCATTTCTGCCTCTCTTGACAATCCTTTTTTCATTATCTGTAAGTTCATTTTCAAGCATATTTACTAAGTATGCCTGCGCTTTTGCCTTGACAAATTTCACAGTTATTTTGTGCATTTTATTTACATTTGTATCTTGTTTGTTTACGACATAGCTTCTTACTAAAAGCTCATAAACAGCATCACCTGCATAAGCTAGTTGTGCAGGTGAGTACATAAGTGTTTTTTTTGATAATTTATCGCTTACTATTCTTAATAATTCATTATTAATGTGATTGTTTTCTAATTTGTTTTCTTCTAATTTGTTTTCTTCTAATTTATTTTCTTCCAATTTACACCCTGTCTTGTATCTTCCAACATAATACCCTTTTCTAAAAGCTCATCTCTTATTGAATCGGCCAGTTGGAAATTCTTGTTTTTCTTTGCTGCTTGCCTTTTTTCAATCATTTCTTCAATATATTTTGTCAAATCATCATGTGCATTATTTTCTTCAGCTACATCATCTTCTAACAAACCAAGTGACAATACTCGTTCAAAATCAGCTATTAATACCAATTTATCATTATTACTTACTTCATCTGATTTAAGTATGTTAAATAAAACAGTAATAGCATTCGCTGTATTCAAATCATCTTCAAGACATTTTTTAAATTCATCTTTGTATTTATTCACAATTTCAATATTTCCTGCCTGTTTGTCATCTGCACTTTCTTTAATAGCCTTTATTCTGCTTTTTAACTTGAAATATGCATTTTCCGCAGATGAAAGTGAATCAAATGAAAAGGCAAGCTGTTTTCTGTAATGTGAATTCAATACAAAATATCTGTATGAAAGAGGATTAAAACCTTTCTTTTCAATAAGAGACAATGTCAAAAATTCTCCGCTTGACTTGCTCATTTTCCCATCATTATCAATTAAAAATTCTCCGTGCCACCAATAATTAACCCAGTCTTTTCCTGTATAGCTTTCCGTCTGAGCAATTTCATTCGTGTGATGCACAGCAATGTGGTCAACTCCGCCGCAATGTATATCCATTTGTTCGCCAAGGTTTCTTAAACTTATTACGGAACATTCAATATGCCATCCCGGATATCCTAATCCCCATGGAGATTCCCACTTCATTGCTTGATTTTCAAATTTAGACTTTGTGAACCAAAGGACAAAATCCTGCGGGTTCTTTTTATTCACATCAACGTCCACATCTTCTCTCGATGCTGTTCTTAGCTGATCTAAATCCATTCCGGAAAGTTTTGTATAATTTTCAACTTTAGTAACATCAAAATAAACATTACCGTTTGCCCTGTATGTAAATCCCTTTTTTTCAAGAACTGTAATAAATTCAATATAATCGCTGATATAATCAGTTGCTTTTGCAACAACATCAGCTTTTTTAATATTTAATTTTTCTATATCCCGAAAAAATGCATCTGTGTAATATTGAGCTACTTCCCACACAGTCTTGTTTTCACGTTTTGCACCTTTAACCATTTTATCTTCGCCGTCATCAGAGTCAGACTCAAGATGTCCCACATCCGTTATATTCATAACTCTTTTTACCGGATATCCAATATACCTAAGAGTTTTCTCAAGCACATCTTCATGTATGTACATCCTTAAGTTTCCCAAATGAGCATAGTTATATACAGTCGGCCCACATGTGTACATTTTAACCAAATTTTTATCTATAGGTATAAAATCTTCAATAGTTCTAGAAAGTGTATTGTAAAGCTTCATAAGAAATCTCTCCCCTCGTTACTTTAACATCATTATATAATACCGTTGTAATTGTATCAAGCTATTTTTTTTGCTATTCTTATTCAATGTAATGCAACTATAATTGTTAATTTGTCAAAAATTGATACTATTGATTTATAAGTTCTGCGAAAATTTCTACAATCAAATCTTCTTTGACTGTCATTGATAATATTTTGTTGCGTTTTATGAAAGAAGGAACATTCTTAGTATATGCTGGGGAATTTTCAACAAATTTTTCAACTGTCAAATCAAAGAATTCTTTAGCCGTATATATTTTGAATCTTTCTATTTCACACATTTCCGCTATTCTTTCAGTTAAACGAATAACTATATCTTCATAATCATAATTGCCTTTCATATCAAGTATGCTCTCTAGTCTAGGCATTATTTTTTCAAAAAGAGTGCGGTCTTCAAAAGTATCATCAAATCCAAGAAGCGTTCCAATTTTTCTTATTTTTTCTTTATTATTTAAAAGGAAATCTACCAACACTTGAATAAAATTGCCTTCATAAGGAATACAGTAATACTTGTGCCCTTTAAGTTTTTTAAATACTTTTATAGTATCATAATAACCAAGTTTAATTAATTCGTCTGCTTTTTCCCTGTTAAAATCCAAAGAACCCAGCATTCCGCCCAAACCCTCGGCAGGTTGAATAAATGTAACATTTAAACCTTTGGTTCTTACTTTTTTTCTAATTCCAATTGCCATTGTTCTCACAGCAATTATATCTTTGTAACCTTTTTTGGCAAGCAATCCGATTGGAAGATTATCATAAAAACCGCCATCCAAATACTTCTTGCCATCCATTTCTTCAATTTTAAACGCAGGTAAATTAGCGCTGGCAATAAGAAAATCTACAAGCTTACCTTGTGGAATCTCTTCCTTAAAAAGTTCAAGAGGCTTTTTATCTGTCATATTTACTGTCACTATTCCAAAATCGACCTCAGAATTTCGTACTTTTTCTTCGTCAACATAAGTATCGAATAATGCTCTGATTCTTGTTGTATCCAGTCCGCGATTATTTAAAATTTCCCTTGACTGATGCAATAGATAAGAAAAATTAATTTCCTGCAAATTCAAGTTTTTTAAATCATTTAAAACCTTTTCATCAAGGTCAAACAGTTCATAAGAGTTTATGTTGTACCACACTTTCTCTAACAGATCATAATCTCCTTGAACCATTAATGCACCATTTATCGCTCCAATTGAAGTTCCGGCAATTCCTCCTATTTCTATACCAAGTTCTCTTAAAGCTTTATATGCACCAACATGATAAGAACCCTTGGCGCCTCCACCCTCTAAAACTAAACCATACATTTTCATTCTCCTATTCAATAGACAATAGTTTTACAGTACTTACGCCCTTTACTTTTTTTATTTCTGCAATAATATCATCAATTGATTTGTTTATATCAGAAATATCCAGCGAAACACTGACGGCTGCTTTTCCATTAATCGGAATACTTTGATTTATTGTGAGTATATTTGCATTTTCTGATGACATACAATTTAAAACATTAGAAAGTACACCCTTTTCATGTCTTAACATCAATGACAGCACAGCTTTTCTTCCTATTGAGTTCTCAGATGGAGAAAAAACGTAATCCTTGTACTTATAATAAGTGCTCCTGCTTATACCTACATTTTTTACCGCTTCACTAATGCCTTTTACACTGCCGTTGTTGATTAAATTACGTGCTTCTATAACCTTTTCATAAACATCCGGCAATATTTTTTTACTGACAATCAAGTATTTTTTTAACATATATCCACCTCTCAAATTTTATTACGAGCAATCAAAACTATAAAATTTCTATAGTTACACCTCTTTTATCAGTTTGAAGAAATTTTATTTCCCAATTATGTTCTAGCTTCATTATACTGTTTTTTATTCTGTTTGTAAAATCCGAATTTTCAATTATGTTCATTAATGTTGGTCCCGAACCGCTGATAAAAAATGCGGTCGTACCATTTTCAATACAAATTCTTTTAACATCATCACATTCATGGATGAGTATCTCTCTGTATTTTTGGTGCAATCTATCCTTCAGAGCAACATTTATTATATCAAGGTCTCCATTTTCCAATGCTTTAAGAAGCACTGCAACTCTGGATACATTGAAAACAGCATCCTTAAAAGATATTTCCTGAGGCAGAAGTTTTCTTGCTTCACAGGTTGATGTTTCAAAATCGGGTATTAATGCACAAAAATATAACTTTTCACTTATATTATATTTCATGCAATAAGATTTTTCATCATCCACAATGGATGCAGTCAATCCTCCATATACAGCCGGTGCAATATTGTCAGGATGTCCTTCAATATCAACTGCTATTTTAAAAAGCTCGTCCTTCGAAAGTCCACCGTTATATAATGCATTCGCACCATAAACTCCTCCCACGATACAGGCAGAACTGCTGCCGAGACCTCTTGATACTGGTATCTCAGTTTCCATTGTAATTTTTAATCCCTTTACAGATGCACCAATTTTTTTTGCAGTACAAACGAACGCCTTATAAACCAAGTTGTTTTCATCTTTATAAATATCAGGACATCCCTCTATTATTAAACCTTCTTCTATTTCTTCAAATTTAAAAGTATTGTACATTTGAAGAGCCAGCCCTAATGTGTCAAAACCAGGTCCGATATTTGCAGTTGTAGCCGGGACAATTACTTTTACCATACCATTCTCCAATCATTTTGCTATTTTTCTTACGTAATTTTCCATTTTATCCGATTCACAAACTTCTGTGTGGAGCACAATTTTATTTTCAAGTCCTTGCAAATTACCGGGTATTTTTACTCCTGTTTTTTTTGAAAGTTCCTGCATAATTTCAAATTCGTTATTTGCTTCGTCTTCATAACTTCCATACAGTGATTCATAAACACTTTTTGAAAATTTATAGGGGCTTGCAGTAGAAAGAACAATGCTTACAGTTTTGTCATTAGTTTCTTTTCGGTAATCTTCAAGAGTTTTATATGCAACAGCTGTGTGTGTATCTAACAAATAACCTTCATTAAAGAAAGTGTCCTTTATAGTCTTTTCTGTATCAAACTTGAAAACACATCCAGCATAAAATTCTTTGCTTATTTGTTCCTTCATTTCATAGCTTATTTCATACTTTCCATCTTTATTGAGCTGTTCCATATACGCTTTTACAACTTCATTATCTTTACCGCTTATATAATACAATAACCTTTCAAGATTGCTTGAAACAAGAATATCCATTGAAGGAGAAATTGTTTTATGAAATTCTCTGTTTTTATCATAAATACCTGTTTTTATAAAATCATATAAAACATTGTTTTCATTTGACCCGCAAATTAGCTTATTTATCGGAAGTCCCATTTTTTTTGCATAATACCCTGCTAAAATATTGCCAAAATTTCCTGTTGGAACTGAATAATTTACTTTATCCATCATTTTAATTGAATTGCTTTTTACAAGCTTCATATAAGAGTAAAAATAATATACTATCTGAGGAACCAGTCTCCCGATATTTATAGAGTTGGCAGATGAGAACACTTTGTTATTATCAGCAATTTCATTATTCAGTTTTTCGTTTGCAAATATATTTTTAACTCCTGTTTGAGCATCATCAAAATTTCCTTTAATAGCACAAACATATGTGTTACATCCTTCTTGTGTAATCATTTGAGCTTTTTGTACCTGACTTACTCCTCCTTCAGGATAAAAAACTACAATCTTTGTTCCTTTTACATCTTTAAATCCTTCTAAAGCAGCTTTTCCCGTATCTCCTGAAGTAGCTGTAAGTATTATAACTTCTCCATTTATATCGTTCATATCATAAGAAGCTGTCATTAAATGAGGCAATATTGATAAAGCTACATCTTTAAATGCAGATGTGGGTCCGTAAAACAACTCTGCAACATATGCATTTCCTACTTTAACAACGGGCGTAATTTCACTTGTACTGAATTTATCTGTATATGCATTTGAAACGCATTCTTTTATTTTTTCTTTAGGAAAATCATCAAGCATAGTACCTAATATCAACTCAGCTATTTCTGTATAACTTTTCCCAATCAATTCTTCTAAATTTATATTCTTTTTCTCTAGGTTTCTCATTACATATAAACCACCGTCGCTCGCAATTCCTTGCAAGACTGCTTTAGATGCAGTTGTTCTTATATCCGAGTTTCTGGTACTTTCATAACTTTGAAGCATATTTTCCTCCACCGTCTTTCTTTATGATAATATATGATATACTGTTCTCAATATTATTACAAGTGTTTTTTTTCATAAAACAATTGTATCGCTGATTTATCCTTTGCAAAATTCTAACAATATGTTAAAATGAATGAGTATTGTTTCGCATATAACCATAAAATCAGCTAAAATACAATAATTTATTATAAAGGAGCAATTATGAAATATATAAGTATATTAGGATCCACCGGTTCAATAGGCACACAAACTCTTGATGTTGTACGCGAACATTCAGATGAATTAAAGGTGTGTGCCATAACCGGAAATAACAATATAGAATTATTAAAAGAACAAATACTGGAATTTTCACCCGAATTATGCTGTGTCATGAATGAAGGAAAAGCTCTTTTGCTTAAAAATATGCTGTCAGGTAATATAAAAACTGAAATACTGTCCGGAATGGACGGTCTCATTGCAGCAGCGGAATATGATAAAAGCGAAATTATAGTAACTGCAGTTTCAGGAATGATAGGTCTGAAACCTACAGTTGCTGCCATAAAAAAAGGAAAAACAATAGCATTGGCAAACAAGGAAACATTGGTAACAGGTGGAAGCTACATAATGGATTTAGCGAAATTATACCATTCCGCTATTCTTCCTGTAGACAGCGAACACAGCGCCATTTTTCAAAGCCTTATGTCAAGCAGCGAAAAATCAATAAATAAAATAATATTGACAGCTTCAGGCGGACCATTTAGAGGCAAAGACACAGAATATTTGAAAAATGTTACAATAGATGATGCACTAAAGCACCCCAACTGGTCGATGGGAAAGAAAATTACCATTGATTCGGCAACTTTAATGAACAAAGGGTTAGAAGTCATTGAAGCTAAATTTTTATTTGATGTAAAACCAGAACAAATAGAAGTTGTTGTTCACCCTCAAAGCATAATACATTCAGGAGTTGAATTTTGCGATCATTCAACGATTGCACAACTTGGACTTCCTGATATGAGAGTTCCTATACAATTTGCACTTTTTTATCCAAGACGCGAAAAAAACAGCTATAAAAGTTTGTCCCTATCAGAAATAGGAAAATTGACATTTGAAAAACCTGATGTAAATGTATTCAAATGTCTCGGTCTTGCATTTGAAGCTTTGAAAGCAGGTGGCACAATGCCTACAGTTCTAAATGCTTCAAATGAAGCTTGCGTTGATTTATTCTTAAACAAAAAAATAAGTTTCCTTGATATAGGAAACATTAATGAAAAAATTATGCTCAAGCACAACCCGGTTAAAATTGATTCAATAGAAACAATTTTAGCAGCAGAAGTGTTTGTAAAAAAAACTTTAGAGTCAATTTTATAATTAAATCAAACATGGGGATGATTAGTCATCCCCATAATCATAAGTATATAACAATCAATAAGCTATTAAAGCCTCTCTGGTGGAATTTATCCAATAAACTTTTGTATCGAGGTTTTCAGCCGCAAATCTTAAAGGTACGTATGTGCGACCGTTGACTATGGTAGGAGCCACATCAATTGTATACCTGTTGCCGTTGACTACAATTTCATTTTTATCAATCCACATCTCAACCGTGTTCCCCTTCGCAGTCAAAGTGATTTTCTTACTGCTGTTTTCCCAGCTTACAGTCCCGTTAAGCTCTTCAACAACTGCTCTTATGGGAACCATGGAACGTGATGATATTATCATTGGTGTGGTGCCTCTTCCTGGGTCAATCTCTTGCAATTCACCATTAACACTGATGTTTGGATTATCTATTTGAAGTATTATAAAGCTGTTTTCAGCGCCTTCAAAAATACTGTTGTCTTTTGTTTCAGCATAATAATTATTTTTAAAATCCAATAAAACATCATCTTGTTCATTTATATCTATATCATTCAACGGATTCGCCGCCATGGAGTCACCATTAAATTTGAAACTTCCGTCCCACTCGCCATAATCACCTGATTCTACACCGTTTCTTAATGAACCGCTATATGAGCTTTGTCCCGGAAGTATTGTAATGCTAATTGTTTTGGTCTCTCCAACTTTTAAAATTCCAGCATGAACAGCTGCTGCTGAAACATCTGAATCATCAGTATAAATATCGGTACCCCATACATCGCCTTCTTTATCCCCAGTTACTATCAAGTTTATTACAGTACCATGCTTTCCTTGATATTCTACCAAGTATATGTCTTCTTCACGAGTGGTGGTGCCTATTCCTTCCGTTAAACTTTGTTCTGCAAGCGGCAAGTTTACATCCGTAAATTTAAAGCTTCCATCAAATTCTATATATTCTTCTGAACGAACACCGTTTCTCCAACTACCTCCATAGCTCGACTGACCGGGCAAAATTGTTACCCTCACTGTCTTGGTTTCCCCATACTTTACTATTCCTGCATGGACAGCTGCTGTGGAAACATCTGAATCATCAGTATAAATGCCGTTACCCCAAACTGGTCCATCTAGACTGCCAGTAACAGTTACATTCAAAATTTCATTTACCCGGCTTCTATAGTAGGTCAAATCTAAGCCATCACCGTTTAACGCACTATTGTCAATGGCTGCCGGTTGTTGAGAGTTTGTATCAGGTGGAATTGTTGTTGTAGTTGTTTGCGAAGAATTGTTATTTTCTTCATCAACTGCAACAACTTCAATTTCATCACTCACTGCCAACAATACATTATTGTTGTCGTAAATTCTGAAATGATATGTTCCTGCTTCGCCAGGAGTTGTAACAAGAAAATCACCGTTTACTTTGCCTCCTATATTTTTATATTGTTCAGGATTTTCAGTGAAACTATCTGTTAAATACAAACCTATGGTTGCATTTATCTGATTTGGTGCATTATGATATTTAACGTACATATCAGGAACTGATGACCCGTATGGACGCGGTCCCGGAACTATTTCAATGGGTCCCTGTGTCATATCTGAAAACGTAGGCCTTACATAATCAGGATCCAAATCAAATATTAAATTCAATATTTTATTCCTGTCTTCATTGCTTCCCCACATGAAGAAACCCGTAAGAGGACATTCATTATTCCAATCATATCCAATATCCATGTTTCTGACAAAATATGTCATGGTGTTTTTAAAAGGTGGAAATGTAAGTGAGCCACTAGAACCCGATACTCTTCTTAATTCTTCTATGCCCGGCTCCCCAATCAATATCAGCTTCATTAACGTCAGAGTATTCTTGAAAGGAACAAATTCCTGTTCATTAACATTTGTGCATGTTGCAAAGTTCCCCATTTCAAGATTAATTGCATCAAAAGAACCAGG